>JBGTHI010000332.1:0-3809 GCA_041746295.1 Myxococcaceae bacterium | reverse complement strand
CCGCAGGCGGCTCCCTTCGTCCTCCTTCGGCGCCGGGCTGCCGCCGCGGGAGGCGGCGCGATCGAGATCGGGGCGGGTGCCCAGCTGCAGCTTCAGCTCCATCGGCTTTCCGCTCCGGTAGACGGTGAGCGTGGAGGTGGTGCCCGGCTTCTTCAGCGCCACCGTCCGGGTCAGCGCTCCACCGGATCCGACCTTCTGACCGTCGATGGCGGTGATCACATCGTCGGGTAGAACACCCGCCTTCTTCGCGGGAGAGCCCTCGCTCACCGATCCGACCAGCGCGCCCTCGTTGACCGGAATCCCCAAAGCCTTCGCCAACGCCGGGCTGAGATCCTGGATTGCCACGCCCAGCCAGCCCCGGGTCACACTCCCCTTTTCCAGCTGCGGCACCAGCGCCTTGGCCAGATTGGCCGGCACGGCAAATCCAATGCCGCTCGCACCTCCGACAATCGCGGTGTTGATGCCAATCACGTCGCCGCGCAGATTGAACAGCGGTCCTCCGGAGTTTCCGGGATTGATCGCCGCGTCGGTCTGGATAAAATCGTCGTAGGTGCCGGCGCCGATCTCACGCGCCTTGGCGGAGACGATTCCAAGGCTCACGCTGGAGGCCAACCCGAAGGGGTTGCCGATCGCCAGCACCCAATCTCCCACCCGGGTGGCATCGGAGTCGCCCAGCCGGACCGATGGCAGCCCCTCGACCTTCCCCTTCAGCCGAACCAGCGCCACGTCGGTCGGCGGATCGCGTCCCAAAACCTCGGCTTCGAACGAGCGCCCGTCGTTGAGCTTGATCCGGATGTTCACCGCGCCTTCCACCACGTGGTTGTTGGTCAGCACCAGGCCCTTGGGATCGATGATGAATCCGGAGCCCATCCCCTGCCTCAACCGCTCGCGCGCCTGGGGGTTCTGCTGGTGGAAGCGCTGGCCGAAGAACTGCTCAAAGAGCTCGGAGCCTTGGCCCTGGACGCCGGCCGCCCTCGACTGGACATCGACGTTCACCACCGCCGCTTTCACCGACTCGACCAGAGGGGCGAGCGAGGTCAGAGGCTCGGGTCCGGGAGCCGCCACGGGAGGTGGCGCGGCGGCGGGCTTGCTGCCCCCCCCACCTTGCTGGGCGCTCACGGGATCGGTGTAGAGGCAGGCGGAGAGCGCCAGTGCGACAGGCGCTGCCCGAAGAAGGAGCTCGGTCATCTTGTTCATAGCTGTGTCCGTTGTACGCAAGTTCCTGCATGGATATTTCCGGTCGACAGCACATTGCGCGCTGTAATCAGCTACGCCGATAGACCCGGTAGTCGATCTCCGGGAAGAGGTTGTTGCGCGCCTCAACCAACCCGAGCCAACCCTCTTCCACACGGCCGGCGCGAACCTGGTCGTGCAGCCGGTGAAAACGCTGAATGTGCTCCCGCGTCCGGCGGATCGCGTAGTCGACCATCGTGCCGGTCTTCATGATGAAGGCCCAATCGGAGGCCTGCGCCAGGAGCAGCTCGCGCGCCGCCTGGTTGAGGGCGCGGCGGCGCAAGCCATCGGTGTCCGGAAAGTCCTGCGCCAAGCCGGTCATTAGCTCACCGCACCGGTTGAGGTGGCGGTAGATCCAATCGTTGGAGCCGTCGAGCCACATCTTGGAGTAGCCCTCTTCGCCCCAGGAGCTGGAGGCGGGGGTCGCGATCTGGTGCTCGGGGTTGTCGCGCAGATAGTCGGCCGGCGTCGCCAGACTGAAGGCGGTCTGCCCCTGAGCGCATTTTCGAAACAGCTGCTCCAGAAAGGTGGGGCCCTCGAACCACCAGTGGCCGTAGAGCTCGGCATCGTAGGGCGAAACCACGATCGGCGCCCGGTCCCCCATTTTCGAAGCGAGGAACTCGAACTGGCGCTCGCGGTTGAATAGGAAATTCCCGGCGTGGGTCGCCGCGCGATCGCGGGCCTCATCCGGATCGTAGGGCGCCTTCTCCATCGTGCTTCCGGTAACCCGGTAGTACTTGAAGCCGGTGTTCTTTCGATCTCCGGTGGGCTGGATGTGCGGGCGGATGTAGTCGAGATCCAGATCCCACCCGATGTCTCGGTAGAACTCGCGATAGACCGGATCGCCCGGGTAGCCGAACTTCGAGCTCCAGACCTGTTGTGAGCTCTCCGGATCGCGCGCGAAAGCGGCGACGCCCGACTCGGTAAAGACCGGCGCGTAGGGTCCATGGAGTGGGCGCGGGGTGGCGTCGGTCAAGCCGTGGGTGTCCACGAAGAAGAAACGGAGGCCCTCGGCTGCGAGCAGCCTCTCCACGCCCGGGTAGTAGCCACACTCGGCCAGCCAGATCCCGTTCGGGTCACGCCCGAAAATCTGTCGGTAGTGATTGGCCGCCACGGTGATCTGCGCCCGCACCGCCTCCGGCCGCTCGCGCATCAGGGGCAGGAAGCCGTGGGTCGCTGTGCAGGTAATGATCTCCAGCACTCCGGAGTCTTGAAGCCTTCGGAAAGCCCCGACCAGATCCCGGCCGTAGCCATCGAAGTCGCGCCGGAGCCCCTCGAAGTGCTCCCGGTAGAACTGGGCCAGCGGGTGGAAGGTGGGATCGCCGCGCGTGCGGTGCACCTCTTTCTCCCCCAGCTCGCAGAGCCGATCCAGCCGCTGGCGGTAGCGATCCATCAGCAGTCCGTCGCGCAACATGCTGACCAGCGTCGGGGTGAGCGTCATCGTCACCCTGAACGGCACGCCGTCGGCCATCAGCTGGTCGAATCGCTGCAGCAGCGGGAGGTAGGTCTCCGAGATCGCCTCGTAGAGCCAGTCCTCCTCCAGGAACTCGGGGTGCTCCGGGTGGCGAACGAATGGCAGGTGGGCGTGAAGTACGATCGACAGATAACCGCTCAAGTCCGATCTCCTCGGGAGCTGGCCTCGGGAGCCGGACGGTAGGCCCAACGCTCCGAGGCGCCCAGGCGTTCCGATGATCCTAGGCCGGTAAAGGATGAACCCAGATAGCTGCGGAAAGCAGGCGCCTGCGCCCAGCCCTCGTCGCGCTCGGTCCATTCGTGGATCCGGTCGACGAAACCGCCGCTGTTCGGCAGGGGCATGCGTTGCCAGGTCAGGTAACGGCGCTCTGCCGGAACCGCTGAACTGACGCTCCGGCGGTTGAGCGGCTGCCCCCAGGGCACGCGTAGGAAGCGGACAGTGGTGTCGGAGGACGGTCCTTCCGGAGGAAGAGTGGCCACGTTACTTCCGCGGCCGATCCGCCTGCGATGACCGTCAGCGCCCACGAAGTAGGCTTCCACGCGGTAGCTCCGGGCCGGCACCAGGTCGTGCAGATAATAGCTGCGGGACTCAAGCGCGAACTCCACCTCGCGAACCACCCTGCCCACGTCGCACTGTAAGAGGAGCAGCACCGCGCGCGGTCCAACCAGCCCCTCCGCGGCTCTCCCGATGGTGTCGGAGCTGAAATCCCAAGAATAGAACAGCGTTCGGGGGTCGCGCGCCAGGGCCACCTCGGCGTCGCTCTCGTAACCCCAAGGCAGCTCCCCCAGCCGCTCCGGGTCATCCGGCGGTTGAACCCGAGCGACCCCCTCTCCGAGCAGACAGTGGGACACAGGGTGGGTGCGGGCCTCCTGACCGGCGTGGGTGCCGGCGACGCGTGCGACGAAAAAACCCTCCACCAGCGGCTCCGCCGCCCGGTACAGGGCAGCTCCGTTGCGCCTGGGTCGGGCCTCGAACCGAACCACCTGCGCCGGTCCGTGGCGGCGGCCTTCGGCCTCCGATTTGCGAATGGGCGTCCGGGTCCGCGACGGCAGCCGCTCTACAGTGGGGCGGGCCGAAGCGCTGGTCCCACCCTTGGTGACAG
>JBGTHI010000331.1:0-5522 GCA_041746295.1 Myxococcaceae bacterium | reverse complement strand
TGCGGCGCGGGCGTTGGCGCGCGCCGCAGCTCCGCTTCGCCTTGTTGTAGCTTGCGAAGCTCTGCTTCGGCTTGGGCGCGCTCTGCGTAGGCCAGGTCGAGCTGCCCGTGAAGCTCGCGTACCTGCTCCGCATGGGCTCGCGCCCGGCCCTGGCTCTCCCGTCCCTTCTCCGCCTCGCGCTCCTCGAACAGCTTCCTCTTGGTGGTTTTGAGCTGCTCCTTGAGCTCGTTCAAACTCGTGCGCTGTTCCTCGAGCTCCTTGCGCCGGCGCTCCGCATCTCCCTCCGCCTTCTGAGCCGTATTGCGCGCCGCCGAGAGCTCCGCTTCGAGCTTAGACGAGGGCTGTCGGCTCTTAGGGCCAAAGAAGAGGAAGAAAAGCGCAACTGCCAGCGCCAGGGCGAGAGAGAGGGTGAGCCACATAGGGTCTCCAAGCTGTGTTTAAAAAATGGAGCCTAGACGCTTTCGCGCCGCCAGGTCTCCCGATTCCGCTTCGCTTTCAGCCGGCGCGTCGGTCGTGAGCGATCCTTGTGTGCCGCGGGGCAGCTGCTCCAGTTTCGCCAGTCGCTCCATCATCGATTCCTGCTGCCGCGCGAGCTGCCGCAACCGATCGGAGATTGGGTCGGGCAGGTTGGCGTGGTTGAGCTCGCCGGCCGCCGCGTGGGGCCGCTGTCGGACGATCCTCCCGGGAACACCGACCACCGTCGCCCCCTTGGGCACGTGCTCCACCACCACCGAAGCGCTGCCGATCCGGGCGCCCTCGCCCACGGTGATAGCGCCCAGGACACAGGCATTGGAGCCGACCACCACGTTCCTCTCCAAATGTGGATGGCGGACCTTCCGCTCCAAGGAGGTCCCTCCCAGAACCGCTCCCTTGTAGATGATGCAGCCCTCCTCGATCACCGCCGTCTCGCCGATCACCACGCCCATCCCGTGGTCGATGAAGACGCCCGGGCTGATCCGGGCTCCCGGATGGATCTCGATGCCGGTTAGGAACCGCCCATAGTGCGACAACACGCGGGCCGACAGGGTGAGTCCCGCCTTCCAGAGTCGGTGGGAGATGCGGTGGATCGCGAGCGCATGGAGCCCGGGATAGGAGAGCAGCACCTCCCACGCGCTGCGCGCCGCCGGGTCCTTGCCCAGGGCGGCCGCCAGATCTCTCTTCAAAGCGCTAAACACCTGGCCTCTTTAGGACAATTCGGCGTGGGCGTCGACCGACAGCAACCCTCCCGCCTGGGACCGGACAATCACAGGCGAGCCATTGACTCCAGAATCCCAGTGCTGGTTCCGCTCCCTGAGATCTAGCGCATCGCCCGAAGTCGCCGGATCCGCTCCTCGATCGGGGGATGGGTGGAAAACAGCCGCATCACCCCCCCGCCCGAGAGCGGATTGACGATGAACAGAGGCGCGGTCCCGGGGGCCCGGTCGTAGGGCATCTGTTCCGCGCCCAGATGCAGCTTCCCCAACGCGCTCGCCAGCGCCTCCGGGTCACCCATGATGCGCGCTCCTGTCGCGTCCGCCTCGTACTCGCGGGTTCGGCTGACCGCCAGCTGAAGCAGCATCGCCACGATGGGGGAAACCAGCAGCAGCCCCAACCCGGCGAAGGGCGAACCGCCGTCATCCTCATCGGAGTCGCCGCGGCCCAAGATCGAACCGCCGAAGAAGAAGACCATCTGCGCCAGGTGCGAGATGACGCCCGCGATGGTCGCGGCCACGGTGCTGATCAGGGTGTCCCGATTCCGAACATGGGAGAGCTCGTGGGCCAGCACCCCCTCCAGCTCCCGGCGGTCCAGGAGGGTCAGCAGCCCCTCGGTCACCGCCACGGCGGCATGGGAGGGGTTTCGGCCGGTGGCGAAGGCGTTGGGGACCGCCAGAGGAATCAGGTAGAGGCGCGGCATCGGAAGCTCCGCCCTGCGGGCGAGCCGTTCCACCATCGCGTACAGCCAGGGTAGCTCCTCCCGGCTCAGCGGACGCGCGCCGTGCATCGCGAGCGCGATCTTGTCGCTAAACCAGTAGGCGCCGAAGTTCATCACCGCTACGAACGCCGCTGCGACCAGAAGCCCGCTGCGACCGCCCAATCCCTGGCCGATGGCCAGGAACAGCGCGGTCAGTCCTGCCAGGAGCAGCGCCGTCTTGAAGTAACCTCCCACGCGGTGCAGCCCGGGCGCGCCTAGCGCGACCGCCTGCCGTCCTGCTTGCCACCGCTCCGTCCCGTTCATTGCTCGACGCTCCCTCTTGCAGATGCCGCCAACGTAGCCAGGCGACCGGCTTCGTCAACCGGGCCCGCCTGTCTTTCTTCCATGTTTCGTCGCGCGGCGCGCCGCCTGAAGGGTCCGCCAGCGGACTTGCGTGAAGGGGGCCCCCCTGTTAAGCCCCGCCCGACGGCAACCCAGCGGCGGAATTGAGGTTTTGATGCGGGATGAGGCGACAGCCCGACGAAAGGATGCCCACCTCGATCTATGCGCCGCCGGCGAGGTGGAGCCGGTCCAGAACAGCCCTCTTTTCGAGTGCGTGCACCTGGTGCACTGCGCCCTCCCGGAGCTCTCGGTAGAGGAGGTCGATCTGCGCGTGCCATTCTTGGGCAAGAATTTGAGCGCTCCATTGATGGTCACCGGTATGACCGGTGGCACCGAGCGGGCGCAAAAGGTGAATCGCGATCTGGCGCTTCTGGCCGAGCGGTACGGACTGGCCTTTGGCGTCGGAAGCCAGCGGGCAATGAGCGAGAGTTCTGAAAAGGCGCAGAGCTTTTGCGTGCGGGATGTGGCGCCCACCACCTTGATTTTGGGCAATATCGGCGCCTGGCAGGCCGAGCGGCTGGGGGTCGACGGCGTGCGCCGGTTGGCCGACGAGATCGGCGCCGATGCGATGGCCATCCATCTGAATCCCGCTCAGGAGCTGACCCAGCCCGAAGGCGACCGGGACTTCCGCGGCGGCTACGCGGTGATCGAGCGGTTGGCCAAGGCATTCCCCGGAAGGCTCCTGGTGAAGGAGACCGGCTGCGGCATTTCTCCCGAGGTCGCGCGGCGGCTGAGGGAGCTTGGGGTACAGGCGATCGATGTCTCGGGCGCCGGAGGCACGTCGTGGATCCGAGTCGAGCAGCTTCGAGCGCAGGGGGCGATGGCGGAGCTCGGGGCGCAGTTTTCGGGTTGGGGAATTCCAACCGCCGCGGCCGTGGCGGCGGTGCGGCGAGCAGTGGGGCCCAAGGTCTCCCTGGTGGCTTCGGGAGGTGTGCGCAACGGCCTGGAGGCTGCCAAGGCGCTGGCGTTGGGCGGCGACCTGGCCGGGATGGCATTGCCCCTCTTTCGCGCGCAGCAGGAGGGCGGAGTGGAGGGGGCGGAAGCGCTGCTCAAGACCTTGATCGCGGGTCTCAAGCAGGCACTGCTCCTGACCGGAAGTCGCGATGTGGCAGAGCTTCGAACCAAGCCCCAGGTCGTGACGGGCGAGCTGAAGGACTGGATCACGGCGCTCGGCTGAGCAGTCGGCGGTCGAGCTGCCCGCGAACAACAGAGGAGATGGCATGGCGGAGACGGTGACGTCGCGGATGGCCGGCTTTCACAAGCTGGCCCCGTCCGATCGGTTGGCCAAGGTGGCTCGGATGTTCGAGCTGTCCCCGGACGAGGTGGCGGCCTTGCGCGGAGACGGGTCCCTCGACCTCGCAACCTCCAATCAGATGATCGAGAACGCGGTGGGAACTTTCAGCCTCCCGCTCGGTCTTGGCTTGAATCTGTCCGTGAACGGCAAGGACGTCGTGGTCCCGATGGTGGTGGAAGAGCCCTCGGTGGTGGCGGCGGTCTCCTTCGCGGCCAAGATCGTCCGCGAGGCGGGTGGCTTCACCGCCGACGCAGACCCGTCCATGATGATTGGACAGGTGCAGGTCACCGGCTACGGCGATCCGACGCTGGCGCGGGAGCAGATCCTGGCTGCCGAGGAGCAGATCCTGGCTCTGGCCAACAGCTTCCACCCGGCGATGGTCCGACGCGGCGGCGGTGCCAAGGAGATCGAGGTCCGCGTGCTTCCCGCGCCGGAGGGTCCCCGTGGCGAGCCGCTGCTGATCGTTCACATTCTGATCGACACGCAGGCGGCGATGGGGGCCAACCTGATCAACACCATCGCAGAGGGGGTGGCGCCGCTGATCGAGCAGGTCACCGGCGGGAGGGTCTATCTGAGGATCCTCTCCAATCTCGCGGACCGGAGGCTCGCGCGCGCGAGCTGCCGCATTCCCACCTCCTTGCTGGCCGACTTCGATCTTCCGGGAGAGGAGATCGCCAAGGGGATCGTCCAGGCGAGCCGGTTCGCGCAGGCGGATCCCTATCGAGCGGCTACCCACAACAAGGGGATCATGAACGGGATCGACTCGGCGGCAATCGCCACGGGCCAGGACTGGCGCGCGATTGAGGCGGGGGCCCACGCCTATGCCTGCCGCAGTGGCCAGTACCGGCCGCTCTCGGAGTGGCACCTGGAGGACGGCGCGCTGGTAGGCCGGATCGAGCTGCCGATGGCGCTGGGAACGGTTGGGGGATCGATCCGGATCCATCCCGGCGTGCAGGCTGCTTTCAAGCTGACCCGGGTCAGCTCGGCGCAGGACCTAGGCATGGTCCTGTCCGCCGTGGGTCTGGCACAGAATCTGGCAGCGCTGCGCGCGCTGGGCTCAGTAGGGATTCAGCAGGGTCACATGGCGCTGCATGCGCGGTGCGTCGCGGTGACCGCCGGTGCGCGCGGTGACTGGGTGGAGAAGATCGCCAATCTGCTGGTTGAAGGCGGCCACGTGAAGGTGGAGAAGGCCCGCGAGATCATCAACTCGCTCTCTCCCGAGGAGATGGCGGCAGCGACGGGAACGGGGTAGCCGGAAGCGTGGCTTCGAGTGGCCAGGTTCCCGAGGCAGCCTGGACCGCCTTCGGTCCCGGGAAGGTCATCCTGTTGGGCGAGCATGCGGTGGTCTACGGCCACCCGGCTCTGGCCGGCGCGCTTAGCCTGGGAGTCACCGCGCGTGGGACCCCCGCCGAGACGCCGCGGCTGATCCTTCCGACCTCGTTGGGGTCGGGATCGAAGGAGGTGTTGGATCGCGCCTTTCAGCGTGCGTCCACCGCGAGTGGTGCGCCGCCGATGCGCCTTGAGCTGACCTCGGACCTGCCGGTCGCGGTGGGGCTGGGCAGCTCTGCAGCGGTCTCGGTGGCCTGTTCCCGGGTGCTCCTTCGTGCCGCGGGAGGCGGAGCCGCGCCGGACCAGGTTCTATCCCTCGCGCGCGAGATGGAGTCGGAGTTTCACGGAACGCCTTCCGGTGTGGATCACACCTGTTCGAGCCGCGGCGGTCTGATCCGGTTCCAGAGGGAGCCGGGCTTGAGCGGGGACGCCGCCGGTGTCCGCAGCCTTCGGGCAGGGCGGCCGGTCACTGTCGTCGTGGCGGTTACCGGACCGCGGACACCCACCCGCACCACGGTCGGCTCGTTGCGCGAACGGCAGGCTCGGTGGCCGGAACGCTACGCCAGGCTGTTCAAGGCGATCGGCGAGGTCGCGGAAGAGGGCGTT
>JBGTHI010000330.1:0-6001 GCA_041746295.1 Myxococcaceae bacterium | reverse complement strand
TCGAAGATCAGCGGCTGGCCCCGTGAGACCTGAACGGTGAGCTCCTGGAAGATGGCATCTTCGCCGGACGAGACGGTGCGCCGGGGCTGAAGCTCGCGCTCGTGCTCGCCCTCGCCCTCGAAGACCCGCAGCCGTTCCGCCTCGCTGACCTGGATGCCCGACTGCCGGGTGCGGACCGAAAGGGCGAGACCGTCGCCTCCGAAGAGATGAGGCACACCGTCCGGCTCCAGGTGTCGGGACTCTAGATCCTTGTACCGCTTGACCCCCTTGTTCTCGACCGTGCCGTCCAAGCCGGATCGGACGGTGATCTCTCCGCTGAAGTTGAGCGGCTTCAGCGCGACCTGAAGGTAGGCCCGGTGGGGGTTGGCCATGTCCGCGAAGCGCCGAATCTCCAGGAGCGTCTCGCGCCCTTCCCCATCGCGCAGGTGCAGCCGCGTGGAGAGCACGCCCTCCTGCATGTTCAACGACTGTCGGCAGTCGATCAGCTCGAGCTGTTTTCGGTCGTGCGGATTCAGCCACTCGGAGTCGCCGATGCGGAACTGGAGCAACAGCGGGTTGGGGAGGTTGACCAGATCGTCGTTGAGAACCGTTCTTCCATGCAGCTCGCTCGCGGCTTCATCGTAGAGCCCGGCGATGTAGGTGCCCGGGTAGCTCCGACCGTAGTCGCCGCGATTGGGTGGCGTGCCGGTCCAGGCCGTCCCACGGCTGACGAAGAAGCCGTTGCCGACCGCGCACAAGGTCTCCGCCAGGTTTGATAGTGCCTCCTCACCTTCGAAGGTGAGGGTAGAGACCGGGACGGTTGCTCGCGCCTGATCGGGCCGGTCTACGACGGTGGCCCCACTGACCATCCCCGCGCGCAGTTGTTGCGCCTCCCACCCCGGCGCATCCGCTTTATCAGGCGGAACGGAGGGGTCAGCCCCGCGACCGGAGGCCGCGCGGGTCGACCGGCGGCGGCCCGATCGATCCGTGCCGTCAGCCCGAACCTCGTGAGGTGCTCTTGCTCCCCGTCTTGGTGCACCGCCAGGGGGAGGAGTGGATGAACTAACCATGAAGAGAGTCACTCGCGAGTCAACATCAGCGAACCGGAGGTTGACGGACTGTCCGGTTTGGGACGCGCAACTTGTTCGACGGTCGATTGGAAGTCAAGGGACCCAGCCCCACATTCAGGCGTTACCGATGTCGGTGCCCGGATCTGGACAGCGCGATCTCCGGCTTCCAAGAAGCGCCTGATCTCCCTGCACCTCTAGGATCTCGACCTCGGCCCCCAGACCCGTGTGCCGCACGCCGCCACCGACCCGCAGCTCAAGGGGGCATCCGGCCGAGCCAAGCTTCCCGGATCTCGCCGAAGGACAGGTCCCTGAGGGTTCGGTCGGAAAAGGTCAAGGCGCGTGGCGACGAAAGAGCAGCGGAGCACACAAGGTAATGGCAAGTGCCGAAGCTCTCAAGGGGAGGTGTCGCGTCGCAGGGCCATGCTAACCTTCGCCTCCATGTGGCGTGCTGCTCTGGTGTGGCTATTGAGTACGTCGGGCATCCCGGCTCCGGAGACCATTGACGGTGCGCTCGCCATTGAGCAACGGGGCAACGATGCCGGCGCGGTCGCAGCTCTCGAGCGGTTGATCGTCTCCCGTCCCGCCTTCGCGCTGGCGCGGCTCGAAGCTGCGAGGCTGTATCTAAAGACCGAAAACAGCCTGACCCGCGCCGAGGGCCACCTGGAGGCCGCGCGGGCGCTGGTTCCCGAAGATGCCCGCGCCCACTATTTATGGGCACTGGTAATGGAGGGTAGGGGCCGCCCTGACGAGGTGCTTCGAGCGCTCAATCTGGCGGTGCTCCTACGGCCGGAGTTTCCCGAGGCGCAGGCGAAGCTGGGCGCGGCCTATGCCAGCCGATCCGACTGGCCGCAGGCGGAGATCCATTTCCGCGCTCTGGCGCAGCAGCAACCTCAATCGGTACAGGCCCGCCTCCAGCTGGCCGAGGCGCTGGCGCGCCAATCGCGCTGGGAAGAGGCCCAGGAGGAGCTTCGAGCGGCGCTTCAGGCGCAGCCACGCTCACCGCTCCTCGCGACCCGCCTCGCCGAGGTTTACGAGCGATCCGGCCGGATCAAGGAGGCTTCGCAGCTCCGAGCCTCGATGGAGTCCTGGGGCGCCGCCCCCTCCCGCCGGCTTCGTCCCCTACCCAAGTCGCGACAGTGACGACACTCGTTCGACGGGTGGCTTTGCTGGGCGGCTCCTTCGATCCGCCGCACGTGGGCCACCTCCTAGCGGCACTCTTCGTCAGGGCCACCCGATCGCCCGATGAGGTCTGGCTGATTCCAGCCTTCAACCATCCGCTCGGAAAGTCACTCAGCCCGTTCGAGCAGCGCGCCGAGATGTGCCGGCTGCTCTGCGCGGAGAGCTCCGGCTGGCTCAAGACCGATCTCACCGAACAGGAGCTCGGGGGCGAAGGCCGGACTGTGGATCTCCTGGAGGGGCTCACCGCACGCCATCCCGGCGTGCGCTTCACCTGGGTCGTGGGCTCGGATCTTCTTCCGGAGCTTCCCCGGTGGAAGAACGTCGCGCGGATCAGGGAGCTGGCGGAGCTGCTGGTCCTCCAACGGACCGGACATCCGGCGAAAGAGGCCTTTGGCCCGCCGCTGGCCGACGTCTCATCGAGGGAAATCCGCCGGGCGGTGGCGGGCGGCGACCCGGGCGTCAGCTCTTGGGTGCCGCGCGTGGTGCTGGACTACATCCGGGCGCACGGGCTCTATCGGTTCCATGGTAAGGGGCTTGAGCATCATGGACCTCTCGATCCCCGCCACCCTCGTCCCCGCGGTTGAGCAGCTCGCCAACCTCCTCAAGCTGCCGGACGGAAAGCCGCTGGACCTCTTCGCAGCGCCCTGGATCGATGTGGAGAAGGGAGTCATCCCGCTCTTGGGGGGCGCCTTCAGCCCCGATCGACCCGAGCATCAAGCGGTGGCGCTGGGACTGGCGGGAGCCTTCGGCGCCCGGCTGATCGCCGCCCACAACGCCTTCTGGTTCTTGAACCGCGAATCGGCCGAAGGCGCCTCGGTGGGTTTCCCCGACGCCCTGGTGGTGCTCTCTCCTCTGGGAGCGGTCTCCGATGCCCTGGCAGCAGGTCAGCTCAACCGCCTGGACGCGGTCGACGCGGACATAAGGCGCGCGTTGGGGCAGGCCCGCTTCGGTGGAGGCGCCCCGGCCAGATTGGAGCCGGCCGACTATGAGCGGCTGTTTGACCCGGGCTTCCTGCAGTTTGTTGCCATAAACGGGACCCAGCTCAAGGCCGCCTGGGAGGGCACCGTGAGCAGCGCGGCCCGCGAAATTCAGGATGCCCTGGGGCGATCCACCAAGCTTCCAGCCGAAGCGCGCAAGCAGCTCGAATCCCAACTGCTGGGGACGCTGCAGCGACTTGAGGGCGACAAGCCGATGGTGGAGGAAGCGGCCCGGGTGCCGCGGGTGGGGGAGGTGGTCGGGCTTCTGTTTGCCGGGACGGGCGGAACCGGCGCGGCGCCGGAGGAGCTGTGGCGGGACGTGGTGTTTCCGCTCCTGCATGTCGGGGTTCCCCCCAGCTTCCCACCGCTCGACAAAGAGGAGCTGAAGGCGGCTCAGGAGGGGGTGGATCCGTTGTTTCTGTTCCTGGAGGTGGTGCCCTACGAGCATCCCGCTCACGATGATGGGCTTCTGGAGACGTTCGCTCAGGAGGATCTCTCCCTGCCGCATCCCAAGCTGCAAGGGGTGGGCATGCCGCACCTGATCCAGCTGAAACAGGACCGCCTGGCGCCCCTGTTGGAGGCGTTCGACCCGGCGAAGCTCAAGGACGCGGTGGAGCGGTTCGCGGCCCATGTCGCGGGGCTGACCGGAAAGGCAGCAACCCGAACCGAGGCAGGCACCGCGATGCTCAGCAGCGCGTTGGCGCTGCTCACCGAGCTCAAGGAGCTCAAGGCAAAGCTGGGCTCCGTCCCGGACGGTCGCCTCTGCGTCCGAAGGCTCACCGAGGCGGAGGCTGCCTCCGAACCGATGATGCAGTTGGTGCGCACGGCGCTCTCCGCGCCGCGGATCATCCTGGCCTGAGCCTGGGGATCAGCGAGGAGATGACGGTCAGGGGCAAGCGGCCACTCAGACTCGCCTCGCGCCCGAAGCGAGCTCGCGGCGAAAGTCGAGCTGGCCCGCGGAGACGTGCACCGTGATGCGGTCTCCCGCCCCGAACTCTCCCGCCAGGATCCGCTCCGCCAGCGGCCCCTCTACCCAGCGCTGCACCATCTGCCGCATCGGGCGGGCGCCAAGCTGGGGATCGAAGCCGCCTTTCTCCAGAAGAAGCCCCACCACATCCTCGCCCGCCGAGTAGGCGATTCCCTTTTCGGTGGCGAGCCGCTTGCTGCTCTCGGCGAGCAGAAGGCTGGCGATCCGCGCCACGTCGATCTCTTGCAGTGGACGGAACGTCAAACGCTCGTCGATCCGGTTCCAGAGCTCCGCCGGCAGCTGGCCGCGCGCCACCGACTGGGCCGCCTCGGAATCGTCGAGCTGGCTGCTCCCTCCGGTGAAGCCGACCGCCCGCTTCACGGGAGCGAAGACCTCCGAGCCCAGGTTGGTGGTGAGGACGACGACCGAGTTGGAGAAGTCGATGTGACGGCCCTTGCCGTCGGTCAGCCGACCCTCTTCGAGAACCTGAAGGAGTAGCAGCTGGACGTCGCGGTGGGCCTTCTCGATCTCATCGAGCACCAGGACGCAGGAGGGCTTGCGGCGAACTGGCTCGGTCAGCTGGCCGCCGTCGCCGTGACCGACGTAGCCCGCCGGCGCACCGATCAGCCGCGAAACGCTGTGCGGCTCGGCCATCTCGCTCATATCCAGCCGGACCAGCGCGTCCTTGTTGCCGAAGAGCACCTCGGCCAAAGCGCGTCCCAGCTCGGTCTTGCCGACACCCGTGGGGCCCAGGAAGAGGAACGAGCCCATCGGCCTGCGGGTCGAGAAGCCGGCGTAGTTGCGGCGAATCACCTTGGCGACGCGGTGGATGTTGTCCTCGTGCCCCACCACCCGAGCGGAGAGATCCGGCTCCAGGCGGAGCAGCCGCGCCGAGTCGGTCATCAAGAGCCGTTCCACCGGCAGCTTCGCCACCTGCGCCACCACCCGTGCGACGTCCGCCGGCTCGACCAGCGCCTTGCCTTCGCGGTGGCAGCGGGAACCGGCCAGGTCGATCAGCGAGATCGCCTTGTCCGGCAGGTACCGGTCGCTGATGTACTTGGCGGAGAGCGCCGCGGCCGCTTCCACCGCCTCGTCGCTGTAGCGCAGCCCGTGGTGCTCCTCGTACCGGGGCAGGATCCCGCGCAGGATCTCCACCGTCTCCGGCACGGAGGGCTCATTGACCGAGACCGGCGTAAAGCGGCGCTCCAGCGCAGGATCGGGGAGGATGAACTTCCGGAACTCGTCGTGCGTGGTGGCACCGATGCATGGAAACTCACCGCGGGCCATCGCGCTCTTCAGCTCATTGGCCGCGTCCTGTGGCCCATCTCCCGTGGAGCCGGCGCCAATCAGCGTGTGCAGCTCGTCGATGAAGACCACCACGCGCCCTTCGGCCCGGCGGACCTCATCCTTCAGCCCATTGAGCTTCTCGGAGAAGGAGCCGCGGAGCTGGGTGCCCGCCACCAGGGTGGCCATGTCCAACTCCACTACGATCTTCTGTCCCAGGGCACCCCTCACGCTCAGTAGCTTCTGCGCCACCCCCTCCACTACCGCCGTCTTCCCGACACCCGGCTCGCCGAGCAGGCAGGGGTTGTTGGTGCGCCGCTTGCCCAGGACGTCGATCACCTCTTCGATCTCGCGAGACCGGCCGATCACTGGATCGAGCTGACCTTCGCTCGCCAGCAGCGTCAGGTTGCGCCCGAGCGAGGCGAGCAGCGGGTAAAGCTTGGGATCGAGCCGCGGCATCCCGGAGTGGGGGGCGGACGCCGACGGGGGCGGGGGGGCCCCTTGGGTGATCGAGGTCTCCTCCGGCTCGTCGAAGCGCTCGCGTG
>JBGTHI010000329.1:0-11222 GCA_041746295.1 Myxococcaceae bacterium | reverse complement strand
GCCACGACGATCGTCAGCGCCACCCCCGCCGCGAGGGGCCATCGCCGCAGCATGCGCTGGGAGGCTGGCTCGATGGACGGGAAGAGCAGCTCGTCACGCAGATCCGGAACGGCCTCGCCGTCGGACGTCTCTTTAGTGCCCAGCGGCAGCCCCAGGTCCAGCGCGGCTACCTCCAGCCCGAGATCCCTGATCCGGATCGGTCCGGACGCCTCCATTCTCGGAAGGGGTCGGCCACCGCTGGAGCGTTCGTCCAGTCCAGCGAGCTCACGCACCACGTCCGCTACCTCCCGCGAGCTGCAGGCATACCGACCGGAAGTGGTAAACGCTCCCAGTGCCTGAGCGAGCTGATGGCTGTCCGGACAACGCCCCTCCGGCTGCGGCGCCATCGCCCACAGGATCAGCTCCTCCAGCTCGTTCGGGAGATCCGGGACCCATTCGGAGGGCGGACGGTACCGCCCCCGGGCCGCGGCGTGGATCACCTCCAGCTCGGTGTAGCCACGATAGGGAAGGCGACCGGTAGCCGCCCAGTACAGACAGACGCCGGCGCTGAAGATGTCCACCCGGTGGTCAATCTCGCTCTGCGCCTGGAACTGCTCCGGCGCCATGTACATGAACTTGCCCTTGAGGGTTCCGGCGCGGGTCTCGGTCAGGCGGCCGCGCGCCTTGACGACACCGAAATCGGCGAGCTTGGCGGTGCCATCCACCGAGACCAGGATGTTGTGCGGGCTGACATCGCGGTGGACCAACTGAAGAGGCTCCCCCTCTGCGTCCACCGCGTTGTGCGCCCAATGAAGCCCCTCGCAGGCGCCGGCCATCACACGGGCGGCGATTGCCACCCTCCTCTCCAGAGACCGGCCCTTCAGCCGCTGTACCAGTGCCCCGAAGGTCAGACCGCGCACGTACTCCATCGCGATATAGGGGATGCCGTCGATCTCATCGATCTCGTAGGTCTGAACGATGTTCGGATGGCTCAAATTGGCCGCCACCCGCGCTTCATCGAGAAACATGTTCACGAAGCCAGGCTCGGCCAGGTTGCCGGGAAGGATCCGCTTCACCACCACCAGCTTGTCGAAACCGCCGATCCCGGAGAGCCTGCACTTGAAGATCTCCGCCATTCCACCGGCGCCGATCCGTTCCAGCACGGTGTACTTGCCAAAATGTACGCCGTGTTCTCCGTCCAGCAGCGCGCCGTCCACGTCGGGCGCTGAGCGGGAACGATCGAGGCTGGAGAGGGGCGTCCGGCCTCCCCGAAGCGGGGGCGGTTTGACGACACCGGTCAGCTCGCCGGAGGGATAGGCCGAGGTGTGAGGGCGATGCATCCCGCCACTGTGGAGCGTCGATTCGGGCGCGTTCAAGCCATGCCGTGAGCCCTCCGGCGCGGAGGTGGTCAAGCACGCCCACGGGGTTGGAAAATTCTGTTGAATTCGAACCCTGAGAGGTAGACCGGCCAGAGCACACGGCGCGAGCGGCCTTGGCGCCGGGGGAGACGGAATGAAGCGCGGCCGGCTGGAGATCCCGCTCGTGGTGCAGGTGGTGATGAGCGTGGTGCTCGGAACCGCGTTGGGAATGAGCTTTGGCGACCGCCCCTACCTCTTCGGCCATGGCAATGCGGATCTGGGGGAGCTGGGACTGGCGGTGATCCGGCTCCTGAAGGCACTGGCCGTACCTCTAGTGTTCCTCGCGATCCTCGATGCCTTTCTGCGCACGCGGGTCACGGGGCGAGACGCGCTGAAGCTCTTAGGGGTCTGCGCGATCAACGTCTCGGTCGCGCTAACTATTGGGCTCCTCCTGATGAACGGTCTCAAACCGGGGGAGCGGGCCGGAATGAGCTTCGGCAATCCTCCCGAGGCCGCCAGCACGGCGCGCGGAACCCTGGATCCACTAAAGAATCTCACAGCGCACATCCCGGACAGCCTGGTAGAACCCTTCGCGCGTGGAGGAATCATCACCGTGGTTCTGTTGGCGGTGCTCGCAGGCGCCGCGATCCGGCGGGTGAGGGAGATCCAGCGGCGAACCGGAGAGCGAAGCCACGAAGCGCTGGAGCAGCTGGTCGAAGCGGCCTACCTGACCTTGATGCAGATGGTGGGCTGGGTGGTCCGGGCGGTGCCGTTCGCGGTCTTTGCCTGCTTGGCGCAGATTGTAGGGCGCTCGGGCCTTTCGGTCTTCAGGCCACTCTGGATCTTCGCGGGGGTGATCCTCTTGGGGATGGCGCTCCACGCCCTGGCCTACTACCCGCTGGTCGCCTGGCTCCTGGGTCGCCGCTCACCGCGGCAGTTCCTGGGCGGAGGACTTGACGCGATCCTCACCGGCTTCTCCACCAACAGCAGCCTGGCGACGATGCCGGTCACACTGCGCTGTCTCACCGACAAGCTTCGGGTCTCTTCCGGCTCGGCCCGACTCTCCGCGTGCGTCGGCACCAACCTCAACAACGACGGCATCACGCTCTACGAAGCGATGGCGACGCTGTTCGTCGCCCAGGCAGCGGGGCTTCACCTGGGCCTAGGGCAGCAGATCGCCGTGGTGCTGGCGGCCCTGATGGCGGGAATTGGGGTGGCCGGCGTACCCGAGGTGGGGCTGGTGGTGCTGCCCCTGGTGCTGTCGGCAGCGGGCCTTCCCGATGCGACCATCGCCGCTGCCTTGCCCCTGATCATCCCGGTGGACTGGCTGCTGGCGCGCTGCAGATCAGTGGTCAACGTGATGGGCGACATGACCGTGGCGGTTCTGCTGGATGGGGCCGCGGGTGGGCGCAGTGGAGAGCGCCCCAGGTGAAAGCTGGAGATGCGGAGCAAGGATTCACGGACCTTCATAACAGCGTCGCCATTCCGCTGGAGCGCGGGCTGGCCTCCTGATTGCGGGTCGCACGGGATAAGCTTGACGCCCCGAGTCGAGATGAGATTTGAAGTCGTATGGCCACCGACTTTCGTCAGCTCCTCTCCTCCCGGCTTAGAAAGCTCGTCCCACTCGCAACCGAGCTGTCCGGGCCCGCGTTCGCTCGAGGAAGGCGCCGCGCACAGGTGATCGCGGTGGCCGCTTCGAAGGGGGGCGTGGGCAAGACGACCACCGCGCTCAATCTCGCGGCAGGGCTGGCGAGATTCCAGGGCGCGCGCGCGCTGCTGGTTGATCTCGATCCACAGGGGCACGTCGCCACCTCCTTCTACAGTGAGCCACCGCCGGGGCGACCGGCCGTGGCGACGCTTCTGAGCGAAGGAAAGGCAAAGGGCCGGGAGCTGATGGAGGCGGCCTACGGCTCCGCGCAGGAGGGGCTCGACCTCACCCCCTCGGACAAGAACCTCGGCACCACGGAGAGTTTCCTCTCCACCAAGATCGGCAAGGAGTTCATCCTCCGGGGGATCCTGGAAACGACCCGCACCCACTACGATTTCATCCTCTTCGACTGCCCGCCGCACCTGGGCACGCTGACCCTCAATGCGCTGGTGGCAGCGGACCACCTGCTGATCCCCAGCGATCTGACGGTGCTCTCCTTGGAAGGGATCGCCGACATCCTGAGCACGGTGGCCACCCTCTCGGAGGGGCTCAACCACTCCTTGCATGTGCTGGGCATCCTGCCGACCCGGGTGGATCGCCGGAACCGCGCGACCAATGGCGTGATGGAGCAATCACTGCGCGAGCTCTACGGCGACTATGTGCTGCGGACCGAGATCCCGGTCTCCACGGCGGTGAACCGGGCCCAGCTGAGCGGGCAGCTGATCTACGACGTCGAGGCCAGCAACAAGGTCGCGCAAGGTTACCGCGACCTCGTGGTCGAAGTGAGCAATAAGGTCACCCGCTCGCTCGCCTAGGGCTGTCTCTGGAGCCGACTGAGGAGCTGTCGATAAATCGAGCGAGCAAGGGCGAGGTCGAGGAAGCGGTGGGCCCCGACCCCGGAGCGTACCAAGATGTACGTGAGGAGTTGGGGGGACCGCTGACTTCCCCCCCCCCCCAAGATTACAAGGGCGGGCAAGCCCCCCGAGATCGACCGGCGCAGCCGATTTATCGACAGCTCTTGAGGCCGTCCGAAGCTATGGGAAGGGCCTTTAGGTGAGGGCCCTGGGGGCGGGTGCCGAATCGAGCGGGGATCGAAGCCCGTAAACTTCGTGGCGCACTGGACGGTGTCCGGATGTTCCCCTACCTCGTTTCAGGAGATTCTGTTCGCTTAAGACTTGGCCATCGAGAGTGGTTCGCGATTCTGTGGAAACGGCATGTCCCAGGGGGACATACGGTTTCCACAGTCTGCGTTTTCGCGCCGACCGCCGGCGCCGAAGCACCCTAAACGAGCGCGCCGGATCCGGTGAGGTCGTCGGTCCTCCCCAGCATCCCCAGAGCGCACGCACAGCGGCCTCTCGCATCCAACAGCCGCTCCCGTCCGTACTATTCGCGAGGGGGCCAACCATTCAGCCAATGCGGATCGTGCGTAACGGAGCAGCAGCGGTTTGTCTTTGCCTTGCTACGGGGCTGTCCCGGCCGGTTGGCGCCCACGAGGGGGAGCAGCCTGAAGACTACGAGACTGTCGTCAGCAGCCGGCGCCCGTACACCGCTGCCTCTTCCTCAACCGTGCGGAACGAAGACTTCGCGACCCGGCCGCTGGGCGACCCCTCCGACATCTTGGAGGTGACGCCGGGCCTTTTCACCGTGCAACATGCGGGCGGAGGAAAGGCCAACCAGTATTTTCTTCGCGGCTTCGACCTGGATCACGGCACCGACATCGCCCTTTCGGTCGATGGGCTCCCGGTTAACATGGTGAGCCATGCCCACGGGCAAGGCTACGCCGACCTGCACTTTGTCATTCCGGAGACGGTGGAGAGAATCGAAGTTACCAAGGGGCCCTATGCCGCGGAGCAAGGCGACTTCGCGACCGCGGGTGCAGCCAATCTGGTCACCAGGGACAGCTTCGAGCAGAGCCAGGCCGCGTTTACCACTGGAAGCTTCGATACGTTCCGCGGGCTGCTGATCGCCGCTCCCAAGGCCGGTCCTATTCTCGATGAAAAGCTTCAGAGCTACGTCGCGGGCGAGATCTACGGCTCCAACGGCCCCTTCATCCGCCCCGAGCGGCTACGGCGATTCAACCTCCTGGCCCGTGCGGCCTACAACCCCACCGCGGACACCCAGATCGTCGCCCAGGGCCAGGCCAATGCCTCCGGCTGGAGAGCCTCCGGACAGATTCCACTGCGCGCGGTGGAGAGCGGCGCCCTGGATCGGTTTGACAGCATCGACCCGACAGAGGGTGGAAGCTCCCAACGTCACTCCGCCAGCTTGAGTCTTCATCACCATTCGCCGGGGGGTGGCGACTTCAAGCTGATGGCCTACGCCATCCGCTATCGGTTGGACCTCTACTCCAACTTCACCTTCTTTAGGGACGACCCGGTCAACGGCGATCAGATCGAGCAGACCGATTCACGGGTGGTGATCGGAATGGAGGGGCGCTACAGCCGCAGCGATCTCTGGCGCCGCATCCGCTTCCACACCATCTTTGGCGCACGGCTCCGCAACGACGACATCGACAACGGTCTCTTCCACGACGTACGCCGGGAAAGACTCCGGGATCGCGTCGACGCACACGTGTCCGAGGGCAGTCTCGGCCTGTTCGCAGAGGAAGACACGCAGTGGACCGACTGGTTGCGCTCGGTGATCGGCCTTCGCACGGATTACTTCGGCTTCCAGGTCGCGGATCATCTGGAAGACCTACCCACGCTCGGCAACCGGACCTCGGGCACGGCGCAGACGGTCAGGTTCAGTCCCAAAGCCTCTCTGGTGGTCAATCCGGTCGCACCGGTGGATCTTTATTTCAACTTCGGACGGGGCTTTCACAGCAACGATGCCCGTGGGGTGGTCCGGGCGGTAGAGCCGGTCACGCCTCTGGCGATTGCCACCGGCTACGAGCTCGGCGCGCGGACCCGACTCTTCGGAAAGCTGGATGTCGCCGCGGCGCTCTGGGCGCTGGAGCTGAGCAGCGAGATCGTCTGGGTCGGCGACGAAGGGACCACCGAGGCGAGGCCCTCCACCCGGCGGCGAGGGGTAGAAATCGAGGTCCGCTACCGCATCAGCTCGTGGCTTCGGCTGGATGCGGATCTGACCTGGGCCCGCGCGCGCTTCACCCGGGAGGTCGGTGGAGGGCTTCGCATTCCGCTGGCCCCCTCGCTCACCTGGGCGGGGGGTATCCAAGCCGATCATCCGAGCGGTGTCTTCGGAAGCCTCCGGCTTCAAGGGCTTGGCCGCCGTCCCGCCACCGAGGATGGGTCGCTCACCGCGCAGGGGTTCGCGCTGGCCGACCTGGAAGCCGGCTACCAGGATCGACGGTTCCGGGTTTCCCTGGCGGTGAGAAATCTCCTCAACAGCAGCTGGCGCCAAGCGCAGTTCGCGAACGAGTCCAGATTGCAGGGAGAGTTACAGCCGGTCGCGGACATCCACTTCACGCCCGGCTACCCGCGAACCCTGCTTGGCTCGGTGGGCGTGTTCTTTTGAGGGTGAGTGTGAATCCAATCGCACCTCCTCTTACGTACCTGTTCCTGACTGCCATGATACGCGCCCTGAGAAAGCCCGCCGTGGTCGCCGTTGCGCTGGTCTGCGGGCTTCTACTGGCTGTCGCCTCCCAAACTAAAGCCTCCGTCGACCGTCCGTTCGTTCCTGCCAGCGATTCCCTGGTCCTTGAGAATCTGCCTTCCGGTGTCGCCAATGCATCCACGCGTCAGCTGAGGCGACTCCGAGAGGCTCTGGACAAGGATCCGACCAATCTTGCTTTCGCGACTCGCGTTGCGCGCCTGAACATCGAACAGTCGCGGATGACTGGCGACCCCCGTTACCTTGGACATGCCCAAGCGGCCCTCTCCTCGTGGTGGAAGCTGAACGCACCACCGGCCGAAGTGCTCTTCCTGCGCGCGGTGATCCGCCAGAGCCTCCATGACTTCAAAGGCGCCCTCGCCGATCTCAAGGTCGTTCTGCGCTCCGAACCGCAGAACGCGGAGGCGCTCCTCACCTACTCGACGATTCTCATCGTACGGGGCGAGTACCGCGAAGCGGAGCAGAGCTGTGAACGGCTCACGCCGCTCGTCAGCGAACTGGTCAGCGGCGCCTGCCTCGCTACTGTCGAGAGTCTAACTGGCAGGGCACGGAATGCCCTTTCGCGGCTCACCACCCTCTACGAGCGCGCGAACGCGGAGCCACCCGGCGAACGGGCTTGGGCCTCTTCGATTCTCGGGGAGACCGCGTCCCGGATTGGGGATGCCGCCGAGGGCGAGAGTTACTTAAAGAAAGCGTTGCAGCTGAGCCCAGACGACTCTTACACGCTCGGCACCTACGCAGATCTCTTGCTGGATTCAGGTCGTCCGACCGAAGTGGTCACCCTTCTTCGTGGACAGACCCAGAACGACTCGCTGCTTCTGCGATTGGCCATTGCCGAGCTCCGGATGGGACGGGCCGAGGGGACAGAGCATGCGCGCTTGCTGCGTGAGCGCTTCGCCGCGAACCGCCGGCGCGGCGATTCCGTCCACCGTCGCGAGGAGGCGCGCTTCGAGCTGATGATCGAACGAAATGCCCAGAAGGCTCTTCAACTCTCGCAGGACAATTGGGACGTGCAGCGAGAGCCCTGGGATGCTCGGCTTCTATTGGAGTCCGCCCTTGCCACCCGTCAGCTCTCCGTCGCCTCGCCCGCAATCGAGTGGCTCGACTCAAGTCGATTGGAAGATCCGATTCTCCGTAACCTGGTTGCGCAAGTCAGGGCTCGACAGTGACAGCCTACCGACCGCGGCTCTCCTCATTCTTTCTCGGGGTCGCACTCATGTACCTCCTCGCGGCGTTCCCAGCCGCCGCCCATCGTCCGAGCGACAGCTACCTGAACCTCGAGACGCAGGCGAGCCGAATCGAAGGCCGCTGGGACATCCCAATTCGCGACCTGGACTACGTCCTGGACCTAGACCAGGACCGGAACGGGTCGATCACCTGGGGTGAGCTGCGCGTCCGAAGCAAGGACATCGAAAGCTACGCGATGGGTCGGCTACGCATCGATGCCGGTGGCCAACTATGCCAGGCCGAGTTGAACCCGCTGCGAGCGATCCATCACTCCGATGGAAGCTATGCCGTTCTGACGTTTGAGATGGTCTGCCCCTCCAACCCAAGCAGTCTTGGGCTGAGCTATAGCCTCCTGTTTGACGTCGATCCCCAGCATCGGGGGCTCGCGCGCATCGGCCATCGCGGGGTCTACCAGACGAAGGTCTTCACGATGGGGGAGCCACACCAAGAGGTCTCGCTTTCGGACGCAAGACCCACCCAACAGCTCCTCTCGATGGTCCGCGAGGGGCTGGTACACATTGCCCTTGGGTGGGACCACATGCTGTTCCTCCTCGCGATGCTCCTCCCCTCGGTACTGGCGAGGCGGGGAGGCCAGTGGGAACCGTTCGAGCATTTCCGGCCCGCGCTGATCGATGTTGTGAAGATCGTGACGGCATTCACGGCGGCACATTCGCTGACCTTGACGCTCGCTGCGCTGGACTACGTCCGTCTGCCTTCGCGGTTCGTGGAATCCGCGATCGCCGCGTCGATCGTCATCGCGGCGCTGAACAACTTTCGGCCGGTGTTCCGAGGAGATCGATGGCTGGTGGCCTTCGGCCTGGGTCTTCTTCACGGCTTTGGATTTTCGTCGGTGCTCCGGGACCTAGGCCTTCCCAAAGGATCCCTGGTGGTGGCGCTGTTCGGATTCAACGTCGGCGTGGAGTTGGGTCAGCTCGCCATCGTCGCGGTGCTGTTCCCACTCGCCTACGCGGTGCGCCGGTCTGCGTTCTATCGGCACCTCGTCCTCAACGGCGGCTCCGCGATTGCCGCCTTACTCGGGTGCATCTGGCTCATCGAGCGGGCTTTCAAGGTTTCACTCTTTACGTAACACCTAGGAGGACACACATGAGAAAGCGATTGGTAGCTATGGCGGTAATGGCGTTGGGAGCTTTGAGTGGCTCGGCGGTCGCCTCGAGCCACCGGGAAGCGCCCTTTCTGACCGAGAATCCAAAGGTCGACGGCACCGACTTTTATATGTTTCGAAGTTATCAGCCCGGGCGAGATGGGTTCGTGACGCTGATCGCGAACTACCTGCCGCTCCAGGATCCCAATGGAGGGCCCAACTATTTCCAGCTGGATCCGGACGCGGTCTATGAGCTCCACGTCGACAATGACGCGGATGCCAAGGAGGACCTCACCTTCCAGTTCAGGTTCAAGAACCCGCTCAACGGTGACAACGGCCTTGCGCTCGACATCGGCTCCGCCGGTCAGAAGAAGTCGATCGCGGTCCCTCAGGTGAACATCGGCCAGGTGACGGCGGAAGATTCTTCGAAGCTGAACGTGCAGGAGAGCTACTCGGTCAAGGTTATTCGAGGCGATCGGCGAAACGGTTCCGCCAGGAACATCACCAACGTCAACGGCGGCGATCGAGAGTTCAAGAAGCCCCTCGACAACATCGGGCGCAAGACTTTCGGAAACAATGGGGATCCGAGCGCCTACGAGACCTACGCCAGAAAGCACATCTATGACGTCAATATCCCCGGCTGTTCCTCAGGAAAGATGTTCGTGGGTCAGCGCAAGGAATCGTTCGCGGTCAATCTCGGGCCGATCTTCGACCTGGTGAACGCGCCCGCGTCGGTGATCACCGATAACAGCAAACGGAGTCTGGTGAGCAACCCCCTGGACAGCAAGAGCATCACCACCATTGCCATGGAAGTGCCCATTTCGTGTCTCAAGTCTGGCAGCCAGAACGTGATCGGAGGCTGGACCACCGCGAGCCTCCGGCAGGCACGAGTGCTCAAAACCAAGGCGACCTACGACCGTCCGGCGTTGGAGGGTGGCCCCTACGTTCAGGTATCGCGACTTGGGCATCCGCTGATCAACGAGGTGATCATCGGCCTCAAGGACAAGAACCGCTGGAACGGTTCTCGCCCCAAGGACGATGCCCAGTTCCTGGACTACGTGACCCATCCGACCCTTCCCGCGATCATCGAAGCCCTGTTTGGCCCAGCGGTAAAGGCGCCGACCGCCTTCCCGCGGCAAGACCTGGTGGCGGTGTTCCTCACCGGCGTGCCCAACGTCAACCTGAATGGCGCGACAGCCGAATACCTTCGGCTGAACACCGCCCTGCCGGCCACCCCAAAAGCGAATCAGAACAACCTGGGCGCGGCCGCTTGCTTCGTCAACGGCGCGTTGACGCTCTCCAATCCGGGATGTGATCCGGCGGGCTTCCCCAACGGCCGGCGCCCAGGAGATGACGTCGTGGACATCGAGCTTAGGGCCGCGATGGGCTACTTACTGCCCAACGACACCCAGGCTCCGTCCCGGAATGTTCCCTTCCACGATGCGGTGCTTCAGGATGCCTCGATGTTTGACAGCAGCTTTCCGTACCTGACGATGCCGCTGCCCGGCGCCAACGGGAACGGGAGCTAGGGGAAATGGCCATGAGCTCTCTACGTACGCTGTCGTCCATCCTGGGAGCGGTCGGCATCGGAGCCGCTTTCGCGACCACACCGGCCTGCGGTGGCAACCCGGGGCTGATCTATCAGTCCGCCGCGCCAGCGGGATCGGAGGGTATCTTTCCCGTTGAAGCGCAAGCGGGTGGTGGCCTGGTGACCTTCGCGACCAACCTGATCCAGAACCACACCGCGGAGGACAACGAGCCTGTTGAGATCGGGGAGCAAGCGTTCCCTGACGAAGAAGAGCCGGAAGGGGCTCCGTTCGACGTCGAGGAGTAGGCAGTCGATTTGAGTGGCTCAAGGGGGTCGGCTCCTGCTTCAGGGGCCGGCCCTTCTGCTTTCCGCGTTGGAGCTCATTCCCAACTTTCGAGACGCGGCTGCTGCGCGCCGGCGTCCCAGTTGTCACAAGAGCGTTGCTGCAATGAAGCATCTGCGCAGGACGCCCTCTGCTACAGGCTGGCTTCGAAATGTTCGAGGCCTTCGAATCGACGAAGCAAGGGCGCTCTACGAAGCGCATGGCGCTTTCGGCTGCCGCTTCCGCAGCCGTATATGGCATCGCCGCCCTCGCCATCGTATGGACCGCGGGACGCGTGCAGACCGCCATCCAGGAGGAGAAGAAGGCGGACGTGGTGTTTCGCCCGCTGCCCACTCCTGTGGTGAAACCGGAACCCGCGCGGCCCAAACCGGTGCAGAAGGCCCCACCCAGGTCGGCCCCTGCCCCTCTCGTCGCGCCCACCAAAGTGCCGACCGAGAAAGTGCCCGAAGCAGACGCTTCGGCCGCCG
>JBGTHI010000328.1:0-4329 GCA_041746295.1 Myxococcaceae bacterium | reverse complement strand
TCGCGACCAACCTCCTCCAGCTTCACTTGCTCCGCCGACTGCTCTTCCACGTGCATGACCTGCCTCCGCTTCGTTTTGAAAACGGAGGCAAGGTACCGGGTCGCCCCAGCTGGCTTCATGCACGCTCACCGGAAACACACGATCTTTCGCTTTTTAGAGCCTCTTCGGCGCGACAATCCAGACCTCGAGATCACCGTCGACGAGAAAGTGCCCGATAAGGAACTGACCTCGCTCCGGAGCGAGGCGGAGGCGAAGCACGCTCACCCCCGCGTGGTGATCCGGCTCCCGCCGGACAACAGCCCGGACCAGGCACTACGCGCGGCGGCTGTCCAATCGCGTGCTCTACGGGGCGTTTTGCAACTCGGGACTGGATCGCCAGCGAACATCTTGCTGGAAATCGAGGGGACCACGCCGCCGCGAGGCGCCATCCTACGAGATACGGTCGCGGGGGATGAGTTCCCCTCGATGCCCGATTTGGTAAAGCTCCCCGATGCGTTCGATGCGGATAACTTGGCCTACTCGCTCGGTCACCTCACAGATACCGTCACCATGCTGGGTTGGAAGCCCGAGAGAACGAAAGTGGATGGGAAAGTCGCGACAGTTCGCCTGGCCGTTCCGGTGGGCGCGTCCGTCGACGACGATGCCTTGAAGTGGCTCGAGTACCAGGCACGGGAGGTGATGAAAAGCTATCCGAGTTCGGTAAAGCTTCGGCTGCACGTCTATCCTGTCGAAGCGAAAGAGGATCCAACCGATTTCGTCGCGGCGCTCGAAACGGCGATGTCGGGGAGGGAGCTGTACGGGGTGCCTCTTGGTGCTCACCTGGACAAGACGCTACCCGGTACCTTTGTTCCCACGGTGACGGGGCTTGGAACGGTAGCGCCCGAGCAGATCGACCCGCAAGAATCTCCGATGAGTGCGGCCTACGCGGATCTGTACAAAATTGCCGGGCCACTTCAGTCCTTGGATCAAGCTGCCCCGTTCCGGATCACCAGCACCGGCCTGGACGCGATCGGGAGGCCAACGTTCGAGATCGTGATTGCGCCCTTGCCAACCGATGACCCGTTGTCACTATCAGCCGCGCTCACCGCCGAGCGCTTGGCCGACCTGGTCCGGGATGGTGCGACAACGGTGCCGATCACTGTCACCGTTCGCCTCAGGAACGAGCACGACACGCGTACGCTTTGGGAGTGGTCCACGCTTACAAAAGAGGGCACTTCTGAGCTTTCCAGGGGACAGGGGACGCTCTTTGAGATTTCGGAAAAGGCGCACGTTCCCGCGAGCGCTCAATCTCAGCTCGAAGCGGTAGCCGCTGCCGCTCGCCATCTGGGGTTGAAGGCCCATGTTCACTCTTCGTACGCGGGCCGACTTCAATTGGACCTGTTCCCGGAGTTAAACGGACCGGGACTTCGGGAGGCCGACTGGGATTGGCTCAACTCGATCCTTCATGAATTGGCGATGGAGCATCACGACAATGTTCACATCACCGTGAGGCATCCTGAGATGGAACCGATCGAGGTTCGTGGATGGAACAGGTTGGAGGATCTCGAACAGCGCTCCGACGTCAAGCAGGCGCGAGAGGCGATCGAAGCGGTATTGGAACCTCTTCGCGAGGCGGGATTGACCGCGCAGACAGGTTACGGGGTGACGGGGCTGACGCTTAGGCTCCTAGGCACCTCCAAAGAGGGGCATCCTCAGTTCCGGCTTGAGCCCGAGCATCCCGCCAAGCTGTATTGGCCAGAATGGTACCGTGCGAGGTACGAGGCGGCTCGCCTGATTCAATCGGCTGAGGGCCCGTCCGCCGAGGTGGAAATCGTCAGAGATGCGCCGGAGAGTGTCTCGGGGAAGACGGTGACCGTTTTGGGGGCTCCGAAAGATCGTCCTGACTGGGCGCTTGAGTCGAGCCCCCAAATGGGTAAGGTGACGATCGGCCAGCCCGTGAAAAATGTCTCGGACGAGGTGACTTCGCCGGCCGCGCACCTGCTGGAAGAGGCTGTCTCTGCGATCCAAATGGTCGAATGGGAGTCCGGTCTCTATAACGCGGAGAAGCGGACGTCCTTCGAGTTGAGCCAAAAGGACAACGTGCTCACGCTGGCGGTGGATACGCCGAAGATCATGAGCGAGCCCGAACGAGACGTCAGATGGGCGTGGCTGGTCGATCAAGCCGCGCGCGCACAGAAGGTGGATCCTGAGATCGAGGTGAGGGTAGTTCTCAAGAATTCGCCGGACGATCCGCGGTTTCGGGTGGAGCAGGAGTGGGCGGCGGGTAAGGGGATCGCCACGAAGACTGAACCCGTGAGGATCGAACTGCCGGAACGTACTGCCTCGTGAGGACAGAGCACTCGGCCACTACCACGGGCCATCCATCGGCCGTTACCGTCGAGGTCGAGCGTTGCGCCACGTGGAGTCCCGGGGCGGGGTTCTCCACCGCGGTCCTTCCTTGCCGTCAAGGGCACCAGTGCCTTCGATGGAAATACCCCTGCCGACGCGGGGCACTATCAGAAGGATCGCGGGTTTTGCTGAGGGACGAAGTCGAACTGAGCCTGACTACGGGCGAGCTGCCGCCCTCGTGCGGAAATTGGTCACGGCCCGCATCGCCGAGATCAAAGGAATGACCGCAACTCGTGACGCCAGGGTGGCACGGTCTGGCTTGCCGACGTTCGAGGGCTTCGATAGGGCTTGTCGCCACTGGAGACCTGATCGCGATGACGAGCGCGCATGGGTAGCAAAGCCGGGAGAAAGCAGGCCAAGGGAGAGGGACCGAGCTGGAAGGGCGCGTGGCTGATCCATTTCTTCCAGCGCCACAAGGAGGACGACTTGGCGGAGACTGTTCCCGGCCGGGACTTTCTCGACGCCTGCCCGCAACCGGTCATGGCCAAGCTGCTCGCGGTGGTGAAGGCGGTGGCCGAGGCTCCCCCGCCCATGTTCAGCGGCGGAGGGAAG
Organism: Myxococcaceae bacterium; assembly: GCA_041746295.1. GTDB lineage: Bacteria > Myxococcota > Myxococcia > Myxococcales > Myxococcaceae > JBGTHI01. The sequence continues at coordinate 1,389 of JBGTHI010000328.1, read as the reverse complement.
TGGGAGGCGATGCACGGGGATATGGCTGGCTACTACGAAATTCGGGTGGATGGTCCCGACCGCCGCTACTACCGACTCTTTTGCGTGTTGGAGCGGAATGGGGATGACGTTGGCCTCGGGGGCCCTGCCATCATGCTCATGACGGGGATGGCCAAGGCCTTCCGGACGACGTTCTCGTCTAAGGACTACAAAAAGGTTCGCGAGCTCGGCAGTGAGTATCGGAAACGCCAGCCGAGAAGCGTGAGCAGGTAATCTTCAGCCCCTTGCTCGACGTGCAGCCCGGGGACGGGAAACGGCTTTCCGGCCTCGCCGAGGGGGGAGATTCTGAACCAGTTCGAGGTGGTAACCGAGGGCCGTAGCCACCTTCACGATGGTGTCGATGGTGGGGTTTGGATTTTCAGCGGTGAACAGACGGCGAACGACTTCGGGCCTGGCCGCGATCTTGCGCGCGAGTTCGGACTTGCCCATCCCAGCCTGTTCTCGGGCTGCATCGAGATCGCGAACGAGCTGGTCAGTCGCATCGATCTCCGCACGGGCGCGTTCATACTCGGCCCTGAACGCGGGGTTGCCCATCTGCTTCTTGAAAAACCGATCGAAACCGGTATCAGCCATCGCCCCAACCTCCGTAACTTATATGTTACGGGCATAGCTCGTGGCGGGCAAGTGGGATTGGTTGGAGGTGGACCAAGCCCATGCGCTGTCATGCGCTGTTGAGATCGTGAAGCGGCGGAACAGGACGGAATGGGGCAGGAGGGGTCCGATCCGAAAACCCAACAATCAAAAGGCCTTGCTGGCCAGACGCTGATTTTAATTGATGTTTGCCGTTGGTGGTCGTCCCGTTCGATCGGGTTCAAATCCCTTTTCCCGCTCCAAAACGCCCGAGCTTTCGCTAGTTTGGGAAGCTCGGGCGTTTAGTTTTCAGGCTACAGAATTTTTGGGTAGTAGCCGGGTAGTAAATGAAAGCCTTTTCCGGTGAGAACGGCTGGAATGTCGGTCGGCGCTGATCGGACTGGAGCGATGGACTCCCCTGCATCGCGCAGGTTCTCGACGATGAGGTGGCCAGCGGGACCGGCTTGGCCCTCAACAGATTCGCCTTGGCGCTGAGGGCAAAGCGGTTGCGAAAACCGGGGCAGTCGACCTTTTCGACCGGAGCTTGCGGCCCAGGTTTTGGCGGAACGAAGTCCAGCAACAGATGGGGGTCGCCCGGTGCGATAGGAAAGGCCTCAACGGCCTATCAGCCGGATCGTATCTAGGGCCTGTCCTCAAATTCGGAGATCCGAAACTGATCAGCGCTGTAAGTTTTCGAGATCGCACCTTTGACTACCGGGTTTTGCCTGGGCGAGGCCGCTGCGAAAACCCGGAGCAATGAGTGTGCGACGACGACTGGAC
>JBGTHI010000327.1:0-2177 GCA_041746295.1 Myxococcaceae bacterium | reverse complement strand
CCGAAGATCCGCAACAAGTGGTTCAAGCGGCTGAAGAAGACGAACGCGGAGTTCGCGCGGATCAACGTCTACTGGAGCCAGTCGACGGGAGGGAGCCCGCCCGCCTCGCCGACCGATCCCGCTGACCCGTCCTACAACTGGAGCGTCACCGACGGCGCCGTCGAGAGCGCCAAGAAGCAGAAGATCGACGTGCTGCTCACGGTGCTCGCCGCGCCGACCTGGGCCGAGGGCCCGAACCGTCCCGCGGACGTTCGCTCCGGAGCCTGGCGGCCCGATGCGGCCGCGCTCGGCGACTTCGCCAAGGCCTTGGCGACCCGCTACTCCGGGAAGTACAACCCGGGCGGCGGCAAGCTCCCCAAGGTCAAGTACTACGAGGCCTGGAACGAGCCGAACCTTCCCAACTACATCTCGCCGCAGTACGACGGCAAGAAGCCCGAGTCCTCGAACATCTACCGCGACATGGTCAACGAGTTCTACGCCGGCATTCACTCCGTCAGCAAGAAGAACAAGGTCGTCGCCGGTGGCACCTCGCCGTTCGGTGACAAGCCCGGCGGCAAGCGCCAGCGTCCGAACGCCTTCTGGCGCAACGTCCTCTGCCTCAACAAGAAGCTGAAGAAGGACAAGAAGTGCGCGGGCAGCAAGAAGGACGCCGCACACATCGACATCTACGCGACCAACTCGATCAGCGACCACCGCAAGCCGGACCCAACCCGGAAGCCGAGCAACTCCGACGACAGCGTGCCGGCGAACTTCGGCGAGCTCGGCAAGATCTTCAAGGCCGCGAAGAAGGCGAAGACGGTGGTCAGCAAGGGCAAGAAGATGGAGGGCTGGTCGACTGAGACCTGGTACGAGAGCAAGCCGGGCGATCCCCGGGCCATCTCGCCGAAGAAGCAGGCGCAGTACCAGCAGGAGTCGATGTACGTGCTCTGGTCACAGGGCGCGAGCGCCGTCATCTTCCTGCAGCTCAAGGACACGCCGTACGACCCGCAGAAGCCCGGACTGTTCGGCTTCCAGACCGGCGTCTACCTCGCCAACGGCAAGCCGAAGCCGTCGCTGACCGCGACCCAGTTCCCCTTCGTCGCCGACCGCAAGTCGAAGAAGAAGGTGCTGCTCTGGGGCAAGGCGCCGAGCTCCGGCAAGTTGAGCGTGACCGAGGGCAAGCGGAACATCACCAAGCTCCGAGTCAAGAAGGGCCAGGTCTTCACCAAGACGGTGAACCTGTCCGGCAAGCACAAGCTGCAGGCCAAGGTCGGCAAGACCAAGAGCCTGCCCTGGAATCTCAAGTAGGGAGCTCAGCGCTCCCACTCGCGGCGCGGGAGGTTCTCCTCCCAGGCCGTGAGCAGCCCAAAGGAGAAGTAGAAGATGAGGAAGCTGCTGTGCGCCTTTGCGCTGTTGATTCTGGTCATCCCGGGTGGTGTCAGTGCGGCTCATCAGTCCAACTCGCCCCTGGTTGATAGCTACACAGAGCTGAAGCCGGACGGAACCTCGGTAGTCCCACGGACGACGACTTCTAGAATGAACTCACGTGCTGGTGCCACCGGCTACTTGCAAAGCGGCAAGCGGGATCGAGGGGGCAGCCGAAACAACGGCGGCAAGAGGCTGCTCACCGGTTTCGGTGATTACGGCTATCAGCTCGTCGGTGATGCCGACCGCGCCGATCTTCTCGACGAGGTGCAGGCGGTCAATGCCGGTGTGATGCGGCTTGAGGTCTTTTGGCGAAACATCGCTCCGGCGCAGTTGTCAGATGGTTTCGATCCGGCGGACCCGGCGAGTCCCGAGTACCGGTGGATTGAGCTCGACGCGGCAGTGCGAGATGCACGGTCCAGGGGCCTGCGGGTGCTCCTCCTCGTGCGCTTTGCGCCGGATTGGGCCGAAGGACCAAATCGCGATCCGGCGGCTGTGGCTGGGACTTGGAAGCCAAGGCCGAAGGCGGTGGGAGATTTTGGAGAGGCGCTCGCGCGTCGGTATTCGGGAAGCTTCGAATCCCTACCTCGCGTCACGGACTACATGCTGTGGAATGAGCCCAACCTGGTAACCGAGCTCACCCCTCAGTTCAACGGAAGGAAGCCCGCGTCGCCAGAGCGTTATCGGTCCATGCTAAATGCCTTCTACGACGCCGTCCACGGAGTCGACCCCAACTACCGGGTCATCACCGGCGGAACCGCTCCCTACGGCGC
>JBGTHI010000326.1:0-7895 GCA_041746295.1 Myxococcaceae bacterium | reverse complement strand
CGACTGACGATCAGATCGACCATCCGACCCTCGCCATCTTCAAAGCGCGCTCGAAACTGGTCGGGATCGATCAGTCCACCATTGAGCTCGCTGTCATAGATGACAGGAACCAACTGGGCGACGGATGATCCCGCCTCCTGGACAAAGACCCGGTCTCGGAGGGGTCGATCGTCCATGCCCATATTGTCGGTCGCCGTCGAAGCAGCGACCAGGATCCGGGCCTTACGTCTCCCATAACGCACGCTATAGGCACGGAACTCGCGAGGGGCACTGGGGTCGCCGCGAACGAACAGATTGAAATCGTCGGTCGCCGTTCGCGCTCGTGCCAGATTTCGGAGCCCTATTCCGGCGTGAGCAGCTCCGGTCGCTACGGGAGAGTAGGCCGAGACGACCGATGCAGCTCCCGCAGCATGCCCGGCGAGAGCTGAAGGGGCTGCGCTGCCGACTCGGCCACTCGCCCACAGTAGGTCGGCCACGGTCTTCTGGTGCGGACCGCCCGTCTGCTCCGCTCGAGGATTGCTATGACGCCCCCCCGTGCGGCGATCAGTCCGAACGGCATGTGCGGCGGCGGTCATGGCGCTCCTCGCTTTACAAACCTGCTCTCACCTCGAGCGCAGGCCAACCGGCAGAAGCCGCGTTGTTCTCTGTCTAGCGATTATACGCGCTATGCGGAAGAGAGTTTCGGTTGCAGATACTCCCAACTTCTTGTCTTTTAGTATTTTTTTGGGGAGCTGGTCTCGTTCGCTTCGCCCGCGCGCGCGGCCAGCACGAAGTGAAGGACCAGGTCCGAATCCTCGGCGGAGATGCTGGCCTTCTTCCCCATGCGCCGGACAATGTTCGGCCACATCTCCTCGCTATACTCGCGCCGATCGGGATAGTTGTGACAGTTGTCACAGTAGGTCACGAAGAGACCTCGACCCCGCTCCAGCGACTCGGCCGTGGTCCCGGGGTATCGCCCCTGTGCCCTGGCAATCGCCTCCGGCGCCAGGGGGCCGGGCAAGCTTCCCGCCTTTGGGAAGCAGCCAGAGAAGAGGGCGGCGGAGAGAAGCAGCGCGGTCCAGGTCAGCGGTCTTCGCATCGGGTCCCTCGAGTATGGCCTGCGCTACCGCGCCGGCACGAACGTGATGTTGAAGGTTGGAATGAAACCCACTGTAGCTGCCGGTCCAGTTAAGCAAGAAATTGCTCGAAGGGAAACCGGGCCGAGTGTGTCACTTCGACAGCGGCGGCTGTTCTTCCGAGCTGGCAAGCCGTCGCGCTCCGAGTCCCAAGAAGACTGTAGCCAGCGTGCTGATCAGTTGAGGAGCGATGAAAAAGTGGGTCCAACACAGCGCCGTCACCGCCAGCTGCGCAGCGAACAGGCTCCAGGCGACGCCGCGCCAACCGTGACGCCACTCGCCTTGCTGGACCGCGCGAGACAACTGCCAGGTGAGGATGGAAGCCAGCAGCATGAAGACGCTGAAGAGCAGCCCGAAGCCAATGTACAGCTCCCACAGCGTCCGAGGTGTTCCCATCAAGGGGAAGGTCTGCTTCTTAAGAACCCGAAGGGCGTTATCCACCGCCGGTCCCCTGCTCTCCTCACGGAGGAGGCCAAGCGTGTGCGTCGCGGAGAAGAAGAGCTGTAGTCCCGAGGCGGCACGAAAGAGCCAAAGAGATCGCATGATCCGCCGGCCACTAGCAGAGCCTTCTCGGCGGGCCAAGCTTCGTGTTCCGGACGCTTAAGAGCTGTCGATAAATCGGGCGAGCAAGGACGAGGTCGAGGAGCCGGTGGGACCCAACCCCGGAGCGTACAAGGATGTACGTGAGGAGTTGGGGGGACCGGCGACTTCCCCCCAAAGCTTACAAGGGTGGGCAAGCCCCCCGAGATCGGCCGGCGCAGCCGATTTATCGACAGCTCTTTAGTGACGGTGCTCGTGCCGTGCGCCGCCGGACGGGCGCGCATCGACCGGCAGCTCGATAATGAAGGTGGTTCCCGTCTCGGGGTCACTCTCCACGCGCACTGTACCGCGATGAGAGTCCACGATGCCTTTCACCAAAATCAACCCCAGGCCCCAGCCGCTCTTGCCGCTGGCCTCGGCCGAAACGCCTCGGTGATACGGCTGGAAGAGCATCGCCCGCTCATTGGGAGGAATGTAAGAGCCGCGGTTGTGGATCGAGAGCACCACCCTATCGGCAACTCGCAGGATCCGGGTGGTAATGGGAGTGTCCGACCCGCCGTACTTCACCGCGTTGGCCAGCAGGTTGTCCAGGACCCGCCGGAGGCTGTCGCCGCTCCAGAACCCCAGGGTGATTCCCTCTGTCTCAAGATGAAATCGATCGCCGTAGCGCACAGAAAGCTCATCGTTGAGCTCCTCGGCCACGCGCTTTAAATCGCACAGCGCGTAGGTGGCGGTGATCCGCTCTCCAGCCTCCAGCCGGTTCACATCGAGAAGGTTGGAGACCATTCCGTCGGCGCGGCTCATCGCCTCGGCGATCCGCCCCGCCCAGGTACGCACCTTCTCTACGTTCTCAGGCGATCGGGCGATCATCTGCGCGGCGGATTTGGTGGCGGCAAGGGGGGAGCGCAGATCATGGGTCACCGTGGCGACCAACCGCTTGCGGTACTCCACTTCTCCCTGCAGCTGGCTCAATGTCCCCTGAAGGCGATCCCGCTCCTCCAGCAGCTGACGAGCCGCCGGAGAGGCGCTCGGCTCGTTTCCGCTCGCCGGACGCTGGCGACCAAAGCCACAGGCATCGTGCCGCAGCTCCCGATCCAGGAAATCGAGGAGCAGGTTGCGCTCGGGCGTCTCCAGGGGGGCCTCCTCTTCCAGGACATCCAGCAACACCTGCCGGAGCAGTTGGAACTCGTGGAGGATCTGTTCCAGCGAATGGTTGGGGCGGGGAAAGCTCTCTTCGGTGAATATGCTGGGCAACCGACCCTCCGCGAGCGCGGCGGTGAGGCGGTTCAACAGCCGGGGGAGCGACTCCGCGAGGGCCAGCGTGGCGGCAACCGGAAACCTTCCCAGGCTTCGCCGAACCCGTTCATCCCACAACCGGTAGACACGGAGATGGTGCCGCTCCAGCCGCACGGAAGCGGTCATGGCGCCTTGGACAGACCCTGGCTGGTCATTCATGGCTCGGCCTTCCCCCGGTTCCGCGGCCCGACCCTTAGCTCTGCCATTAAGCCGCGCCAACGGAGCGCTGACAAGGCGGGCGACGCTGAGGCAGTCAGTTTGAGACTAGCCTTCTAACCCGGAGTAGTCCGCGGCGTAGGCGAGCGCATCGGTGGTCGAGGTCAGGTGTGCCCTCTCGTCTTCCACCCTCGCGGCCTGGAAGGCACGATCTATCTCAATGAGGCTGAGCTCAGCTTGGAGCTGGACAACGGGCGTTCCCTGCCGCTCAATGGCTCCGAGCTTGGCGGCAGAGTCCAGGCCCGCCGAAATCTTCGACAGGACCGACGAGAGGCGTTGTGCTGCCGGAGTTCCTACCGCGTCGACCACCTCTCTGACGATCGCAACGGCGCGGGAAGCGCAGGCGAGGTCGTTGATCAGCTGGAGCCGATCGCCGAGATCCCTCAGTTGCAGCTGGTCAGCTCGCCGCACGCGGTCGAGCGCCAAGCTCAGCCCGGCACTCGCCAGCGTTAGATCGGTCGTCTCTCGGTAGTCCTGGGCCAAGAGACCGAGCTCCGCTTCGAGGTGGCCGATCGCCATCATTCTGGAGCTGTCCGATGCCTGGGCCCCAAAGAGAGCAATGGTCTCCGCGTCGAGCCTGGCTGAGGCGTTTTTGTAGAAGGCCGCCAGGTTGGGATTCAAGGAGAGGAGCTGGAGCCGGAGGTAAGCAATGAATCCAAGGATCGGAGAGGAAGCGAGAAGCTCACCCGGCTCCCGAGTCGGGTTGATGGCCTGAGCTCGAAGACTGGACGAGAGACGATTGAGCGCGAGAAGGGCCCTCTCCGGTATGGCGTCACCGGCGAGCCCGGGGACCCCGCGACCGTCTTGGCGTCTCCGCAGTTGAAAATCGATCTCGGCCTTCTCCGCTCGGAACAGTTTCTCCCAGGTCAAGACCGAGCCTTCGGGCGGCGTCAGGAGATCGCACAGGCGACGAAGATCGGCCAGCGCGCGATTGAAGAAGTCCGGCTCCAACTGCGAGCGACCACCCCTCAAGGCAAGCTCCAGGGCCGACGAGAGCTCATCGAAGCTCGAGGTCAGTCGACCTTCGCCCAGGTTTAGGTGGATCAAATGGGAGAGGTTCGCCGCGAGACGCGAGGCAGCGGGGAAGGTCTCCCGCGCATCGCCCTCTCTGGCAATCAACTTCTCTAGGTAGTCGAACGCCTTCGAAGCCCAGCGGGATATCATCTCGAAATCGGTGACATTCTCAGCGCTCTCGCTCAAAAGGAGGAACTCATTGGAGGCCAGGAGGGCGGCGTGCTCAGACGGCTCACCCCGCTGGACTCTCTCGATGCCCTCTCGGAGGATTCGTCTCAAGTATGTGCTGAAGTGACTGCAAGTGGATGGAAGCTGGGCCGGATCGAGAGCGAGTAGAGCCTCTTCGAAGGACTGACGGGCGAGCTGTGGGTTTACTGTATATTGAGAAAATGAGAGTGCGAGGCGCCCTGCGGACGACAGGTCGTTGAGGACGCGCGCGGGCGTGGAGCCGCCCCAACGTCTTCTGAGCCGGTCGATCTCAACCTTGGGTAGCCGCTCGAGGCGTACCTCGGTGGGAGTCGGCGATTCCAGATCGGGCAAGATCACCACGCCTTGAGAGGTGACGTACCGATACCTCGGCGAGGGACACCCGCCGTGGAGTCCTCGCCAAGAGTTGTCGACGGCGGCCCAGTCCACGGTATCGGGCCTCACCCCAGCGAGTGCCGCTTCCAGCTCGTCAGCCCAGCCTTCCGGAGCACCCTCCTCACGCTCCGCCTCGAACAGGTACCGGATAGCCTCCGCACGCGCCGGGCTCGAGTCCTGCTCATGGACCAGCGGAAGGCCGATCTCGACCGCGTGGTGGCGCGTCTGCTCCCGGAGTCTGTCGACCAGCGTAAGCCCACCCATCGCCGGAGCCTGTTCGATCGCGTCCAGGATTCTCTGCATGTGTTCCTCGCCTAAGAACGGACACGAGAGCTCCAGCCACCGCCCTTGGTCATCCGAACCTTGACTCACCCGGAGAGGTAACCGGTGGGAGACCGCCTTGCTGAGCTCTGGGGAGACCGACAGCGGGCTCAGCGCCCAGGCCAGCGACGCCTCCAGCCTGATCTCGGGGTGAGGCATCATCGCGGCCGGACGGCTGAGCCAGTCGACCTCGGCGCGTTCTTCTCCTTCGGCTGCCGGCAGGCGGATACGACCGGGACGGCTGGACCGAGAGGAAGTTCCCTTCTCAAGGGTCAGCTCCTGGGCGTCCACCGGTAGATACCTCGGCGACGTCTCCGGAGGCGGGGGGACGGAGGAGGTGGCGATCATTTGAATGAGGGTCGGCAGCCGCTTGAGGAACAGGGCCAGAGACTGCTGGTTGCCTGGGACGCCCGCCACCTCGTCTTCGTCGGCCACCGATCCACCCGTCACGCCGGCGAAGTAGATGGGCGCGGGAACCTCCTCCCCCGACGGGGCTCTAATGAAGAGTTGGCGCGCGAGTACGCGCTCACTCCCGTCGGGCAGGGTTCCGCGAACCTCCTTGATACAGCCGAGCTTCTCGATGGGGGTGTCCGGATCAGTGCCGGGCGGCAGCAGGCCTTCGATCAGCCGCGTGGCGTTGGATTTGACGCCGGTGGCGAGGATCGTCCGGTCTGCCCAGAGGATGCTGCGATCGCTCAGGACCAGACCGACGCGGCCCCCGGGTTTCTCCTCAACGATGTCGATCAGGTCCTCGGGATCCACCACCAGGATACCCTTGTTGAGAAGATCCGCCACGTCCGAGTAGAAAGGCCGCGCTCCCTGCAGCTTCAGGCCATCGTCGCCCAGGAGGTAGGACAGGCAGTCGTAGGCCCCCCCTTCTCCGGTCACTAAGGCAAAGAGCTCCGGTACCCCCATGCTGGCTCGGCTCAGGCCAAGCTCTCCTTGCAGCCGCCCAATCAGCTTGGCCAGGCTCTGGCCTCCGTTGCGGGCGCCGACAATCACGGTGAGCTGGTCGTCGCGATAGGCCGCGAGTGGATCGGCGAGCCGGGCGATCCGCTCCATCGCCGTGCGAGCGGTCTGGACGCGGGGGTTGGCGTCGGTGCTCTCGGTCAACAGCCGATCCAACCGCTCCCGGGCGGCCGGGTTATCCACGAAGGGAAGGTTGTCCTCAGGCGTGCCACTGGCGATGACGAAGGTGGGGAAGTAGATCTGTTCTCCGTTATCCAGGGTCACCCGTACCTCGGCGGGCCAGAGCTCACCGGGGGGCTGCAGCTCGACCTTGATCGCAGCGGTCCCCAAGAGCAGATCCGCCGGGGTATCCATCAGGGCGCCGGAGGTCGCCGCGGCGTGGGCTGCGTTGGCTTCGGCAATATGACCCCTGTCGACGGCCTCTGGGTACAGCCCGGGCCCAGTGTCGGACAGGAAGAACGGTCCCCGGGTCCCGCTGAGCTCTCGTTGAGCCCCGAACGCGGGTGGATCTTCGCCGGGAGGATAGCTTCCACTGTTTACCCTGAAGGCGCGACCGACCTTGGCGAAGTTCCCCGATTGATCAGCCTGATCGATGCCGAGCGTGCTGACGGCGGGCAGGAGTTGGCGAATGGCCTGGAGAACCTCGGACCCGAACGCGCCGAGCGCTCCGAGGACGCCGATATCGTAGGTCGGGGAGGAAACCTGGCTCAGGTGGTGGTGAGTCGCGCTGGAGATGTCGCTTAGACGAGGGCCGATCACCGCCTGATTGTGGAATTCCTGAAGACCGTCTTCACCGCCCACCCAGCCCAGCTCCGCCAACCGGGTCAGTACCTGTCCAGGAGTCATCTCCCGGGGAACGAGAGCGGAGACTTTCTGGCTGAAGAGGCCGAGGGAGAAGCTGTAGAGGTGAGCGAGTGCAGGGTTAGCCCAGAGCGCCGCCGCGGCGTAGGCCCCCGCGTCTCGGAACAGGGCGGCGCGCAGGAGCTGCTCCGCCGCTCCAAAGTAGGCGGTTCGCCTGATCTCGGCGACGGAGGGCTCCAGCCCCTCGAGATTGGGCGCAGGGAGAATCCCAGCCAGAGTGGCGGCCCGGGCAAAAGTCTGGACCACCTCGACTGGCAGAGGTCTGGACAACGTGGGGATGACCGGAGCGTGAAGCAGCGTCGCCAGCTCCGCCGCCGAGGGCCGGATCCCCCGGGAGCGGGGAGGCGACCGCCGGGCTTGACTGATCCCCCGTAGGGCGGCCAATTGGGCGTTCCGGCCGCGCCTCTGAGTGAGATCTACCTGACCTGTTGCTTGCTTCGGCACGCTTTCCCTTGGTGACCGGATCAAGCCTTATCGCGCGGCACCCGAGTACAGTTGCGGTCTCGCCTCAATGCGATCATTTAGGGCTGTGGAACCAAGTGCCCGATGACTCACCGCTCATCGTCGACCGAGACTTCCTCTGCACCGAGGTGCTGATCCCCTCTTCTCCAGGCGCTCAAGAGCTGTCAGTTTGACGATCAGCTCGAGGAGCTTGGCCAGATCGAAAGGCGGATTGCAGCCGGATGGCAAGCTCTGCCGATTGAGCGCGCTGGTTGAACAGCCGGCGCGAGGAGGACGATTGTCCATTGCGGAATTTTCCGGCCAGGCGGGTTCTCTCCAGTTAACCTGGACCCTCAACTGCAGAGCGGGGAGGCAACGAGGTGGGACGCGCACGGACGAGTTGCTCGACCGTTCGACGGGTGGCGGCGGCTTTCCTCGTGTGGGGGAGGGTCACCTCTGCCCTCGCGGCGAGCCCGGTGATCCTGGTCGACCCGATGACGCCGGAGAATCGAGCGGCCGCGGAGGCGGCGGTCAGGGCCT
>JBGTHI010000325.1:0-8312 GCA_041746295.1 Myxococcaceae bacterium | reverse complement strand
TGCCCACCAGCCGCCCCTTGGCATCGACCACGCTTGCCGCGCCCGGACGGCCCGGCGTCCGGGTCATCACCGACAGGACCTCGGAGAGGGTTGCGGTCTCGGCGACCAGAGGGTTGGCGTCACCGGTGCGCATTGCGTCGGCCACCCGCATCGCGGCCCGTCCCAGCTTTCCGCCCGGGTGCAGCTCGGCGTACTGGTCCACTGTGAACTGGCGCTGGTGGACCAGGGTCATTGCCAGCGCATCGCAGACCGCGTGCAGCACCGCCGAAGAGGCGGTGGGGACCAACCCCATCGGACAGGCTTCGTCGGTCCGGCCGATGTCGATCACCAGATCCGCGTTCTGTCCGAGCGCCGACGCTGCATCGCCGGTGATGGCGATCACCTTGGCCCCCACGCGGCGGATTGGCGGAAGAATCCGAATCAGCTCCTCCGTGGAGCCGCTGTTGGAGAGGGCGATCACCGCGTCCTCTCCCGAGACCCGGCCCAGATCGCCGTGCATCGCTTCGGCCGGGTGCAGATAAAGCGACGGGATGCCGGTGGAGGCGAAGACCGATGAGAGCTTTTGGGCGATGAAGCCCGGCTTGCCAATCCCCGTCACCACCACGTGGCCGGTGCAGGCTAAGAGGATCCGCACCGCTTCATTGAAGCGGCCGTCCAGGCGCGAACGGACATCGAGGATCGCCCGCGCCTCGGTGGCGAGCACCGTATAGGCGTAGGCCAGCGGGCCTTCGGCTTTAGGGCGCGGCTCGGCGGCGGGCCGTTTTCGGGGAAGGTGCCGCTTGGGTGGGCGCGGCTTGCGCGGAGGACGCGGGGCCATGAACGGCGGGACTTATTGCACAGCAGCCGGCGACTCCGCCAGCAACCCCGCCCTGTGCGGCAAGTGATTCCGCTGGCCGCGGTGCCGGTGCCGCAAGTGATTCCGCTGGCCGCGGTGCTTGACCCTCGAGGTTCACTCGGTTACGGCCTCGAGGAACGAATTTTGAGAGCTTCTCAAGGAGAGCCCCATGCGATTTTTCATCGACAGCGCCGACGTCAAGGAGATCCGCACCGCCAACGAGATGGGCTGTGTGGATGGCGTCACCACCAACCCCTCCCTGCTCGCCAAGGTGGGGCGGGGTATCAACGAGACCATCAAGGAGATCTGCTCCATCGTCGACGGACCGGTCAGCGCCGAGTGCGTCTCGATCAATGCGCCCGAGCTGATCAAGGAGGGCAAGGAGCTCGCCAAGATCCACGAGAACGTGGTGGTGAAGATCCCGATGAGCGTCGAGGGGATGAAGGCGGTCAAGGCGCTAGCCTCGGAGGGAATCAAGACCAACGTCACGGTGATCTTCTCGCCGAATCAGGCGCTGCTGGCGGCCAAGGCCGGCGCAACCTACGTCTCGCCCTTCGTCGGCCGGTTGGACGACATCTCCGAGGACGGCATGGAGTGCGTCTCCCATATCCTCGAGATCTACCGGAACTATGACTTCTCCACCCAGGTGCTGGTAGCGAGCGTCCGCCACCCGGTGCACGTGCTGCAGGCGGCGCGGATGGGGGCCGACGTGGCGACCCTGCCGCTGTCGGTCATTCAGCAGCTGGCGAACCATCCGCTGACCGACCTCGGAATCAAGAAGTTCCTGGCCGATTGGGAGAAGGTCCCCAAGCAGACCAAGCCGGCGTAGGGTGCAAGGATGGTGAAGGGGGAGGTTTGTACAACCAGCCGCGAATATCGCGGCAGATTGTACAAACCTCGGCCTCGGGCACCGCCGGCCGGGTTCTCTCGGCCGACCCAAGCGGCAACCAGGGACTCCCGCCCGTGTCCGTCCGACCGCGTGAGGTTGCTGCCCACGTTCTTGTCGGCCACTCCCTCCCACCTTCCCAGTAAAGGCCCCCGCTGCTCGGTCCGTCAGCTGCGACGGGGTGACTCAGAGGCTCAAGAGCTGTCGATAAATCGGCTGCGCCGGTCGATCTTGGGGGGCTTGCCCGCCCTTGTAAGCTTTGGGGGGAAGTCAGCGGTCCCCCCAACTCCTCACGAACATCTTGGTACGCTCCGGGGTCGGGGCCCACCGCTTCCTCGACCTCGCCCTTGCTCGCTCGATTTATCGACAGCTGCTGCTATGAAAATAGCTCCACGTTCGTAATGGCTACGCGGCTTTGCGGTCGAGTTGGACGCTGTAGCCGAGGCGCTCGAGCCTTCGTACGAGGCGGTTGGCAGTTGCTGTCTCGTCAACCTTGTCGAGATAGGCCTCGGTCAGTTCCATGTAGTCCTTGCCGGTCGAGAGCACGCGGTAGGCCGCGACCACAATCTTGTGAGCAATCGCCACGGCAGCCCGCATCGTGCCGCGCCGGGCCTTGAGCCGGAAGTACTTGTCCTTGAGGTACGTGCCCTTGGTCTTCGAGGCGCCAATCGCCGCGGTCACGAGGGCGGTCCTCAAGTGGACGTTGCCTCGGCGAGCCTTGCCCGCCTTGTGCTTTCCAGCGCTCTCGTTGTTTCCCGGGCTGACACCTGCCCAGGCAGCGAGATGGTGGGCGGTCGAGAAGACCTTCATATCGACCCCTATCTCCGCGATAAGCGCGGCTGCCACGTACCAATCCACCCCTGGAACGCTCATCAGTCGTTTGTGCTGTTCGCGGTAGGGCTCCAGCTTCTGCTCGATTCGCTCATCCAGCTTGGCCAGTTCTTCCTCGACGGCCTTGAGCCGACGCAGCTGCATGCCCAGCATGAAGCGGTGGTGCTCTTGAACGCTGCCTTCAAGCGCTAGTTCAAGCTCCAAAAGCTTGTCCCGCAGCTTCCCCTTCGCCAGTTGAGCCATCTGAGCTGGCGTGGAGTTCCCCTCGATGAGCGCGTCGAGCATCAGGCGACCGGAGACACCGAATACGTCGCTCGCTACGCTGGCAACCTTGATGTTCGCCGTCTCAAGGACCGCCAGCAAACGATTCCGCTCCGAGGTGCTGCTCTCGACCAGCTTTCGTCGATAGCGCGATAGGTCTCTCAGCTCCCGAATTGGCTTGGGTGGCACGAAGCTCTTGGCGATGAGACCGTGTCTGAGGAGGTCCGCTATCCACTCGCTGTCCTCAATGCTCCGTGCTGCCGAGCCGCGAGGCTCGTGATTCGTTCGTCCACCTTCCCCAACCCCGACCCCTCTCTGGCGGTCGGGTAGAGCATTGGGCTCTGACATCGTCCCGGGAGGCTGCAGGGTTGGTAGGGGAGACTGAAGTGGCGGGCATCTTGGGAGGCTTGGATGGAACTTGTGGGTTGGGGGCGTCGAGAAGCCGGGCTCCTTATTTGCCGCCAGGGTCGTATGCAGCAACCCCGACCCAGAACCCCTGTGAGCTCTGGGGAGCCTCCTCGAAGGGGATGTTTGTACAACCAGCCGCGAATATCGCTGCAGATTGTACAAACATCGGCCTCGGGCACCGCCGGCCGGGTTTCCACGGCCGACCCAGGTGGCAAACCAAGGAATCCGGCTGTGCCGGCCTGAGCGCATGACGTTGCTACCCAGTTCTGCACGGGCCACCGACCCCCTCCCGCCTTCCCATAAAGGCCCAGCCCGTTCCCCATCTGGACGTAAGCGTGAGGAGTCGAGATCCCCGCGTTAGGCTTGAGGGACCATGGACTTTGCCCTCAGCGAAGAGCAGCGCGCCCTCCAAGACGCCGCCCGGGTATTCGCGGCCGAGGTGATGCGGCCGCAGGCCGCTCACTTCGACGAGACCGCTGAGCTCCCCAAAGAGATCCTCAAGCAGGCCTTTGAGCTCGGTCTCTTCAACATGACCATCCCCGAGTCGCTGGGCGGGGTTGGCCTCTCGCACCTCAACCAGACGCTCGCCGTGGAGGAGCTCGCCTGGGGCTGCCCGGCGATGGCGACCTCGATCGTCGCCAATGACCTGGCGCTCCTGCCGCTGCATCTCGGCGCGACCGACGAGCAGAAGCAGCGGCTGGTCAAGCCGTTCACCGGGCGGTTTAAGCTGACCTCGTTTTGCCTCACCGAGCCGAATGCAGGCTCCGATGTGGCCGGCATGTCCACGACCGCACGGCGCGACGGAGACCACTACGTCCTCAACGGCGCCAAGTGCTTCATCACCAACGGCGGCTATGCCGAGCAGTACACCGTCTTTGCCTCGCTCGACCGCACGCAGCGGCACAAGAGCATCGGCTGCTTCGTGGTGGAGGCGAATGGCGGGCCTCCCCCCGGACTCACCGTTGGCAAGCACGAGAACAAGATGGGCCAGCGCGCCTCCAACACGGTCGCGCTCACTTTCGAAGACGTACGGGTCCCGGTGCAGAACCGGATCGGCGCCGAAGGCGACGGCTTCCGGATCGCCATGGAGACGCTCGACAACAGTCGGCCCCTCACAGCGATGATGGCGGTGGGACTGGCCCGCGCGGCGATGGAGCACGCCATCGATTACTCAAAGGGACGCAAGCAGTTCGGTAAGCCGGTGAGTGAGTTCCAGGCGGTGCAGTTCCTGCTCGCCGACATGGCCAAGGATATCCAGGCGGCGCGGCTGCTCACCTACCAGAGCGCATGGCTGTTGGACGAGGGTCAGAAGAACACCTTGGTGTCCAGCTACGCCAAGAGCTTCGCGGCCGATATGGCGATGCGGGTGGCCACCGACGCGGTCCAGGTGTTCGGCGGCTACGGCTACATCAAGGAGTACCCGGTGGAGAAATTGATGCGCGACGCGAAGCTGATCCAGATTTACGAGGGCACCTCGCAAATCCAGCGCGTGGTGATCGCACGCGAGCTGCTCAAGGGATAGCGGTTTTCAGTGCTTTCAGGGACGGAGCAGTTAACCTGCCGCGGTTGCCACGCTCGTGGTCAAAGACCACGGCATTGGCATTGCCGCGGTCCCAACGGAACTGGGTTAAGGCTAAAGGCAAGACGAGAGGAGAAGCAGATGAAGATCCTGGTGACGGCCAAGCGGGTGGAAGATCCGGAGTCCAAGATCAAGGTGAAGCCGGACGGTTCCGGCATCGTCACCGACGGGCTCAAGTACAAGATCAATCCCTTCGACGAGATCGCGGTCGAGGAAGCCTTGCGGCTGGTGGCCAAGCACGGCGGGGAGGCCGTGGTGGTCTCGATCGGCGGTGCCGAGGTCCAGGAGCAGCTCCGCCACGCGATGGCGATGGGCGCCGCACGGGCGGTGTGGGTGAACCACAAGGGCGGTCTGGATCCGATGGTCGCGGCGCGCCTCCTCCAGAAGGTCGCGGAGAAGGAAAAGCCGGACCTCATGATCCTGGGCAAGCAGTCGATCGACGACGATCAAAATCAGGTGGGCCAGTACCTCGCCGAGTGGCTCGGCTGGGGACAGGCCACCTTTGCGTCCAAGTCCGAGTCGCTGGAGTCCGACGCGGAGAAGAGCAAGAGCCCGGCCCTGGCGGTCTCTGCGGACGGGAAGTCGGTCCAGGTGATCCGCGAAGTGGACGGCGGACTGGCCACCGTGGAGTGCAACCTCCCTGCGATCGTCACCACCGATCTCCGGTTGAACCTGCCTCGCTACGCCTCGCTCCCGGGCATCATGAAGGCGAAGAGCAAGCCGGTGGAAGAGCTCACGCCGACCGCGCTGGGCGTGGATGGGGCCGGCGTGGCGCCAACGATCCAAGTGTTGAAGATGGCTTCACCGCCGCCGCGCAAGGCCGGCATCAAGGTGCCCGATACGGCGACGTTGGTGGAAAAGCTCAAGAACGAAGCGAAGGCTTTCTAGGAGAACGCTGTCATGTCCACCGTCCTGATCTTGATCGAGCAGCAGCCCGACGGAAGAATCCGCAAGGCCTCCCTTCACGCGTTGAGCGCGGGAGCGGACCTGGCCAAGAAGGCCGGCGCCGACCTGCATGCGCTGGTGATTGGCAAGGAGATCGCTGCGCTGGCGGAAGAGGTGAAGTCTCTCGGGCCAAAGGTGGTCCATACCGTAGCCGGTGCGGGGTACGAGCACTATCTGGCAGAGAGCTTCGCGCCGGCCGTAGCTGAGGCGGCACAGGCGTCCGGGGCGACGTTTGTCGGCGCCGCCTCCACCGCGCAAGGGAAGGATCTGTTGCCCAGGGTGGCCGCCCGGCTCAACGCGGCGATGGCTAGCGACGTCACGGCGTTTTCCGGCTCGGGCGCCGACATTACCTTCACCCGGCCGATGTGGGCGGGGAACGTGATTGCCGAGGTGAAGCTCAACACTCCGATCAAGGTCTTCAACGTGCGGGCCACCGAGTTCCCGACACCGCAGGCGGGAGGTGCGGCCGCGGTTCAGCCGTTCGCGCCCAAGACCTTACCGGAGGCGGCCTCCGGTAAGGCGCGCTTCGTCGACTTCAAGGAGGTGAAGAGCGCCCGCCCCGAGTTAACCGAGGCCAAGGTCGTGGTCTCAGGTGGTCGGGGCACCAAGGGCGACTTCAAACCGATCGAGGCGCTGGCAGACGAGCTCCATGCAGCGGTGGGTGCTTCGCGGGCGGTGGTCGATGCGGGCTGGGTGCCCAACGATCTCCAGGTCGGCCAGACTGGCAAGGTCGTGGCTCCGCAGCTCTACATCGCCGCGGGCATCAGCGGGGCGATCCAGCATCTGGCCGGCATGAAGGGCTCCAAGACCATCGTGGCGATCAACAAGGATCCCGAGGCGCCGATCTTCCAGGTCGCCGACTACGGACTGGTGGCCGACCTGTTCAAGGTGCTGCCCGAGCTTCGCGAGGCAATCCAAAAGGCCAAGTAGTTAGGGCAGAAGAGAGCCAGTTCCGCTCCTGGAGCCGGTTCTGCTACGAACCGGCCTCATGTCCGTCGCCGCTTCCCGCCCTTCCGCTCCGCCAGCCGAACGCCTCAAGGCCGACGCCGTCCTGGTGGCGCTGACGGTGGGCTGGGGGCTGACCTTTACCGCGGTGAAGGGGGCGCTGGCGTTCGCGGATCCGGTCTCATTCCTGGTGGCGCGGTTCGCCCTGGCGTCGACGCTGCTCGCGATCTTCCTGGGCGCCACCGGACTTCGTGAGCTGCTCCGCCGTGAGCTGCTCCGCGCCGGTCTGCTCCTGGGCGTGATCCTCGCCGCGGGCTTCCTCACCCAGACGGTGGGGCTCCTCTACACCACGCCCGCGCGGTCGGCGTTCCTCACCGGCCTCTGCGTGCTGCTGACCCCGCTCTTCTCGGCGATCTTCCTGCGCAAGCTGCCGGGTGCCTGGGCCACCTTCGGTGCCGCCCTGGCGGCGGTGGGGCTCTACGCGATGACCTGGACCCGCTCCGGTGGTTTGGGCGAAACCTGGAAGGGAGACCTCCTCACGATCGTCTGCGCGGTGACCGTGGCCGTCCACGTCCTGCTGACCGGCCACTACGCCCGTCGCCTGCCGGCGCTCCCGCTGGTGCTGTTGCAGCAGTTGGTGGCTGCGGTGCTGTTCGCGCTCTGGCTCCCCTTCGTGGAGACGCGCTTCACGCCGCATCCCGCGCTCTGGATGGGGCTCGCGGTGGGGGCGCTGGTCAGCTCGCTGGTCTCCTATCTCCAGTTCTGGGCCCAGGCCCGCACCTCGGCGATCCGCGCGGCCCTCATCTTCGCGCTGGAGCCGGTGTTCGGCGCGCTGTTCTCGACCTGGCTCACCGGTGAGGTACTGGGAACGCGCGTTCTGTTCGGCGGCGGGCTGATCCTGACCGGGGTGGTGATCTCGGAGGTGGGGAGCTACTGGCGCGCCCTGAGTGCGAGCCGGGTGGGCGGCCCGAGCGTGGGATGAGCGATCCCGCCGAGCTTACCCTTCGGGTAGGGGTCGCGGTCAATACGGGGGTGCTCTTTCTCCAGACCTGGGCGCAAGGCCGCACCTTAGCGGTCCGCGCTTCGGTGGTCTTCTCCATGGAGCCGGTGTTCGCCGCGCTCTTCTAGCGGTCGCCGACCTCTTGAAGGGTGGGGATCAGCTCGCCGAGCAGATCGGCCTTGGCTTTCCAGATCTCAGGAGGCTCCCGATCGAGATCCATCAGCATGTCCAGTTGCGTGGAGGCTTCCATGAGCAACTCGTTGGGATCCTCCCCACTCAGCCCCAACACAGCCGCTACCTCTGCCGGCGGATCCTTCCCTCGCATTTCTCCTCTGGAAGCTGCTTGCAAAAGAAGGATGAGCTTCTCTGCCCGCTCCTGGGTGAGCGGGATGCCCCAGGGGAGGGCACGAAGCTCGTCCGACGTGGCTTGGACGAGCACACGTTCGGGCTGAGGCGGGGTGAAGGGTTCACGCCTCGCCGCTGCACGCTTCTCTTCAACCCACTGCTTCAGGACCTCGAGCTCCGGAGGAAAAAGGTGGTGGACGATGTCATGAGCAAGCCCGAGGGCGAATCGGCACCTCCGGACGGGATCGAGCAGCACCCGCGCTTCGTCGGGCGAGAC
>JBGTHI010000324.1:0-4124 GCA_041746295.1 Myxococcaceae bacterium | reverse complement strand
CGTTCCGACGACGGGAGCGGTGTGGTGGTGAGAGCGCAGGTCGACGTGTTCGATCCCCCGGCGGCTCTCCTACTGAGATCCGGAGTCGCGCCCTCTCCGGCCGACCGTGAGCGGCTCACGCAGGTCACCGACCAACACCTTGCCACACTCGTGGAGAATGCCCAGGCGCAATCTGTTCCCTTGAGCCGCGCCGCGGAGAGGCTCAGCCAAGTCCCAGGCCATCAGCATCCCGGATCGCTTTGGGCGCGCGCCAGGGAGGAAGTGGGGAGGCGAGTGCAAAGCGCGGCGAGGCGGGCGAGCAGGCAGGAGGAAGACCGGGTAGTCCGGAAGACTGCGGCGATGGATATGCAACCCGTGGTGACTACGCTGGCCGGATATGCCAATGCTCATGTACGTCGGGGGGCGGTGAGACGGGTTCAATCCGCACCGGAGGCTCAACCCGATCAAACTGCGGATAGGTCTCGTGGAGCCCGGTCTCCGGCGCGCCAGCGAACGGGCGCGAGCTCATAGACGGCCGACCCGGTCACGGCGTGTCCGCGAGAATGGACTGGCGGCCGGTAAAGCGAGAGGGTACGCCGATTTCAGAACAGCACGGACGTTCAGCGCATGCAGCCCATCGGACCTAGCACTCGGAGCTCCGATCCCTCGCTCAGGGATCCAGGTCGCGATCTGCCCGAACAGCTTGAGTCGGCAGACCACCCGGCCTCGGAGGCGGAAGCTCCGGAGACCCAGGATGGCGTGCGGTCGCGTGGGGTAACCGGGCCCGACCCTTTGGATGTCGTGGCCCGAGGTGCCCTAGCGCAATCTTCCGACGCCAGCGATTCCGGGTCGTCTCGGGCATTCCTCACTCCGGGCGCTGTCGCTCCCTCTTTATCGGCGCCGCAGCGCGGGGACGACCATTACGAGCCCGACACTGCTTCGAGCAGATCTGCCGACCCTGGGGGCGACGCGGCTGTACCTCCTTCCGCTCCAGGGCCAGCGCCGACCCCATCCGAAGCCCAGCTTGCTCCCCCGCCTGCTCAGGATTCCGGGTCCCAGGTCGACGGCGCGGCGGCGATTGCGAAGGCGAAGAGCGACTTTCGGCTCAGCCGGTTCGGCTGGATGCTCGCACCCAGGGAGGATCAATCGGAGCCCGCGGCGCCGGGTGTGGCCTCTGCGGTTCAGGATGCGGAGACGGCGGTACTGGATTCTGCGGCTGACCTGTGCGCAGTGCGACACTCGGTCGTCGAAGGTGGTCTCGTCACCTCAATGGGCCAGAGGGGTATTCGCTTCGCGGGAGAGGGAGAGACGCGGATGGATCGGTTCGGGAACGGCCTTGGGCGCCTCGACACCCGACTCGGGTATGCTCCCAGTGCCCTGACCTTCGATACCACAGCCGTGTACGATCCAAACGACCCGATAATTTTGGCATCTCATCGTGCTGTCGAGCAGGGAGCGCCCAGCCTACCTGAGTTTCATGAAGTGGTGCACGCGTGCGTCGACCATCGAGCCACGCACCCGGCCCGTCCCGCGAACCTCTTCTCGGGAAGGTCGTATGCGATCGGGGATGCGGGTGGGTTAGGTGCTGTGGGTTACAGCAGTTACCTGTCGCATTCGGAGCTTCCCGCGAAGAGTTTTACCGCGGTGCAGGTGATGCGAAAGCTCGAGGAAGCGGTGGCGGCCGCGGCTTCTCCCGGCGAAGACCCGATGGCAACGGATGTACGAGTGCTAAGCTCGCTCAACGAAGCCTGCGCTGAGCTCGAAAGTGCAGCGCAGGTAGCCGAGTCGCAGGAGACGCTGTGCGATACGGCTCTGACAACTTGTGGCACTCACCCTGCTCGCACGGTATTTCGCACCTTCGACTCAAGCGAGGTTAGGGCCGGCATGGATGCCCTCTACGTCAGGGCTACCGTCGGCACCCTCACAAATCCGGGCTCTGAGGACTCGGGGTGGATCATCTCCGAGGCCTCCCTCTACGCGCCCGAGTCCGTCCAAGCACTAGAGCGGGTCGGATTGAGTCCAGAGTTGCGCGGCCAACTATCGGCACAGCTCACAGAGCACCTCGGCGCGTTGGGGGAGAGCGCGCGGCGACAAGCGGTCGGGCTGAGGCAGGCCGCTAACGGACTGGAAGAGATACACGCCGAGGGACTGGAAGCGATACGAACGAGGGCGGCGCCAGGATCTTGGCAAGTAGATCCCGAGAAGGTGACGGCGCTGCGCGACGGAGTCCGGACAGCGGGGGAGATCGCCCGGGTGGACAGAGGGAGGCTCATTGGGCCGATGCCGCATGTGCAGTGGGACTCGCACGAGCTTGGGGAGCCGCGAATCAAAACCGCCGCGGCAGGCCAGGTGCCAGGTGAGCCTGGTCAGGAACCTGAGGATCCCGAGGCTGCTGAGGTCCAGGAGGACCGAGGGCCGGATCAGCAAAGGGCGACGGGAACGTCCGACGATCCTCCACCGGACGATCCAGGTTCGGTTCGCGCTGCCCCCCTGCCGGACGATCCGGACGGCCCTCGGGAGGGTCGCGAACGTGTGTCACCCCCTCGGTCTGCACCTCTCGAGTCAGCATACACAGCCGTTGTACATCGAGATGAGCTAGGGGAAGCGCTCGCAAAGCTTCGTGACGTTGAAGCGACACCTAAGCAGCACTGGGGGCGCGCCGTATGGGCACAGACGATCCTGGTGGACGTCGTCGGCGAGCTCGGTGCAACCCCGCTCAGAGAAGAGATCGCCGACCCGCGGGGTGATTCGCCTGAGGGCGCGGCGGCGGATAGTCGCTTGCATGTGGTGCGTGTCCAGCCGCAGGGGACCCATACGCCGTTGGACAGGCTGAGTGAGGAATTCAGCCGCCGCGGCTTCGAGCTGGTGCTCGCACCGCAGCGCTGGGTCGACGAGCGCGGCGCGGAAATCGACCTAGAGCGGCGATGGGTGTACGGCACGCCCACTTCGCTCCAAGACTTCAGGTACTCCCGCCCCGAGATGCTGGTGCTGCATCACCTGGACTTGATGCAAGGAAACGGGGCGGCCTTCTGGGCAGGCGATTTCGAGCTTGCCTCCCGTGGTCGAACCATTCCAGTTGGAGCAGGTCAAATTCAAATGATGGAAAGCGCCAGGCTCGCATCGCTGATCGCGGAGAGAATGAGCGGACGAGCGCGTGACCCAGCCAGTCGCGCCTTGCGGGGGGATGTGCCGCCGGCGCTGGTCGCGGAGCTGTCACACGCACTTCAGCAGGTAAGAGAACATGGTAGTGCTTCGCTGGAGGCTACTGTCGGCCTGCTGAGTGGCATACTGCGGAAGGACGTTGAATTCGCGCTCGCGCCGAGTGATCCGGCAGCCCTCCTCAACAGTTCAGGCCTCGTGGCCATCGCGCGGGGAGAAGAGGTCACAAACTCCCAGGGCGAACGTTACCGATTGCGCCTGGACCACCCCGGAGCCCAGGAGCTCATACGCCATGGAGAAGGGCTGCCGAAAGCCGTGAAAGACGCGCTGTTGCAGCAGCTCGGAGACAAGGTGCGTGAGATAGCGCTTCACAACAAAAGCAACGTCCACAGCGCCTCGAGGGTGTTCGAGCGTTTGAAGCAATTACAGCTTCCGCGCATTCACAGATACCTCAAGTCCCAGGCCAGTTCCCAGCTTCAGGTCGGCGAGCGCTGGACGAGGCGGACGCAGGCCGGGCGTAGAGGTGTGGGCGTCGTGAGGCGCGTGGCCCAGAACCGGGGCTGGGCTTAGCTGACGCGATGCGCTGTGATGTCTGAGCTTTGAGTTGAAAGGATACGCCAACTTCAGCAGGGCAACCGACGTTCAGCGCATGCAGCCCACCGGACCTACCTCTCGGCCTTCCGACTTTTCGAACAGGGATCTATCCCGCGAGCTGCCCGAGCGCCCTGGGCCGGCAGCCCCGACCTCGGAGCCGGCGGAAGTGCGGCCGGCGGCCGAGCCCGACCCTTCGACTGAGGTGTCTCGAGGGGTCCTGGGGGGGGATCAGGACGACCCCGATTCCGGGTCGTCCCGAGCGCTCCTCACTCGGGGCGCTGTCACCCCGTCCCCGGTGGTCGACGTCTATGATTCGCGCCCTGCGAGGGGGCGGCTTTCAGAGAGCTCCGCCGACGACGATTCAGTGCGTGGGCGAGCCTTCGTGGCTGGAG
>JBGTHI010000323.1:0-4655 GCA_041746295.1 Myxococcaceae bacterium | reverse complement strand
GCGCCGCCAGGATCAGCGCGCGGTTGGTGTAGCTCTTGGATCCGGGGATCCGCACCCGGGCGTCGAGGGGGATTTGCAGCGGTTGAACGGCATAGGAGACGGTGCGATCCATGCGCCCTCTCTAGCTGCCCCCGGCCATTCTGGTCTACAGCGCGCGATTCGATAGTCTAATCGTCTGACGGGGCTCGGAGGAAACCCTCTGCGGGCTCCCTCGAGAAATGGCGCATGAACCCAGCCACCCGAATCGACCCAGCCGCTGCGCGAGGACACCATCAGCGCGTTCGAGAGCGATTTCTGGAACCCACGCGTTACAAGGAAACGGTGCCCGCCCATTGGCGCAACGTGGAGAGCAGGAGCCCTCCAGTTAAAATTGACCTTCTGGGCATCGAGCCTGAGAGAACGAGCCAGGGCTTCGGACTGATTCACCCCCGCTCGACGGTCCGATTGCCCATTCCCACCTCCTCCACGGTTGAAAAACGCCTGCACAAGGTGATCTCCGGACAGCTCGATCTCAGCGATTTCGTGATGCTGACGGAAGAAGAGCCGGGCCGACAGTTGCTAGAGCTTTGGAGCGGTGACGCTCCTCGCGGTACCATCACCTTGAGGGATGGGCAGGATCCCTTGATCGGTTGGGAGCCAACAACACCGGACGCCGTTCAAGGAAGGGTCTGGCTATCACCGCGTAATCTGGGCTCTCCCCCCGTGTTCATGAATTATGACTGCGGAGCCATGGAGGGTCTCCTCGCAGGATGGCGCGGGCATGGAGGGACGACTGCCGCCCCGGAACTCCAGACTCTCACAGCCGAGCTCTCCCAGCAGAGCGAACCGGGCAACAGGATTCTCTACAGAGTCTCGGAGCCGGTGACCGTGGATCTCATGTTGGTCGGCCTACTCGCCATGATATTGAGACAAGCATATCTCGAGCTTCCCATGCCGGATGCGATCGCGCGGGGAATGGTCGCGAATACCGGCGAGGCCACTTTCTCGCCTACTTTCGACCCGGTGTTTGGGGGCGCTCCCGTCCCGGCGCGTCTAGAAGAGGTGGTGGGCTGGGATCGGCTGCAGCCCGAGGCTGCCTGACCGAAGCCTAGTTCGTCAGCGCCTCGTCCAGCCTCGCCGGTGGTTGATAACATATGAGGCGACGTTCATCTACAGATCGCGATTCGATGATCTAATTGTCCCGCCGGGGTGCACCGAAACTCTCTGTGAGTTCCTTCGAAAAATGGCGCAATGAACTCAGCCACTCGAATCGACCCAAGTGCTGCACGAGAACACCATCAGCGCGTTCGCGCGCGATTGCAGCAACCCATGCGGCCCGATGAACCAGCGCCCGCCTATTGGCGTGACGTGAAAAGTTGGAGCCCCCCCCTTCCACTGCACATCGCTATGATGGGCAAGGCATGGAGTCCACCCCTGAAGGGGTTCGTGCAAATAGGCCACCTCAACACCTTGGCGATCCCCACCGCTGATACACTTGAAGCCGGATTGGACCGGATAGTCTCCCGGGCGCTTCAACACAGCGATCACGTATTGCTGACCGAACACCCGGACGAAAACGAACAGGTGCTGGTCCTCAATCAAGGGGAAGCGATCCAGGGAACCCTCACCTTGCGTGACGGAGAGTTCCCCTCCATTGGGTGGGCGGCAACAGCGGGTGCCGTAAATGGACAGGTCTCCCTCTTGCCTTTCAGGGGTTATGATGACCGCGGAGCGATGGCGGGTCTCCTCGCAGGATCGAGGGATTCTGGAGAGACGCCCTCCTTCCACGGGATCCGGAATCTCACGGCCAAGCTCTTCCACAACACGCCCTCCCAGAGAACCCGACCGGGTAACCAGGTGCGCTACGAAGTCTCCCAGCCGGTAGCACTGGACCCCTTGGCCATGGGAAAGCTTCCATATCTGCCAGGAATGGCCACGCTCGACCTCCCACCAGAGGGTTGGGTGGCGGCGGGAATGGCCGGGAGTAGGGGCACGGCGCTTCTTTTATCCCCAGAAGCCTCAGCTAAATTGCTGGTCCTAAGACAACCGGAGCCGGCGCGTCTAGAGGAGGTGGTGGGCTGGGATCGGCTGCAGCCCGAGGCTGCCTGACCGGAGCCTAATTCGTCACCGCCTCGTCCAGCCTCGCGGTGGCCTCCAGCTCTTCGAGCCTGCTCTCGCCCTGCACCCGCACCCGGGCGTCGAGAGGGTTGTGCATCTACAGCGCGCGATTCGATCATCTAATGGTCCGCTCGAGCTCGAGGAAACTCTCCGCGAGCTGCGTCGAAAACCCCCGCCATGAGCCAAGCCGTTCAGATCGACCCAGGGGCTGCACGAGAACACCATCAGCGCGCTCGCGCGCGACTTCAAGAGCCTCGGGGTTCTGAGCAACCATCGCCAGCTTATTGGCGCACTGTGGAGAGCAATGGCGCTCCCATTCCAGTTAACGTTATGCTTTTCCAGCCCGGAAGAACGGGCCTGTACGCGGGACTGATCGACCTCCGCTCGCACGTCCGATTGCCCGTTCCCACCTCCTCCACGGTTGAAAACCAGCTGCACAAGGTGATCTCCGATCAGCTGGATCTGAGCGATCGCGTCAAGTTGAGGGAAAAATCGGGCCGACAATTGCTAGAGCTTTGGGCCGGCGACGCTCCTCGAGGCACCCTTTTCTTGAGGGGTGGAGAAAATCCCTCGATCCGATGGAAGGCAGCAACACCGGACGCCGTTCAAGGAGAGGTCTCGCTCTCACCGCGTAGTCTGAGCATTCCCTTCGTGCTTGGCCTCGGAGCCCTAGAGGGCCTCCGCACAGGATGGGAAGGGCCTGGACAGACGTCCCCCCCAGGATGGGACCGACTTGGAGAGACTATCACCCCGGGGATCCTGAATTTCACGGCCCAGCTTTCCCAGGAGAACGGACCGAGCGACAAGGTTCTCTACAGAGTCTCAGAGTCGGTGACCTTGGATCCCGAGTTGGCCGACCTGATCGCCACGATGTCGGGACGAGCAAGTCTCGAGCTTCCCACGTCGGAAGCGGCCACGCTGGGAATGGTCGCGAATACCGGCGAGGCCACTCTCTCGCGAGCTTACGACCAGGTGGTTAGGGGCGCTCCCGTGCCGACTCTGCTGAAATCGGTCGTGGGCTGGGATCGGCTGCAGCCCGAGGCTGCCTGACCGAAGCCTAGTTTGTCAGCGCCTCCTCCAGCCTCGCCGTAGCCTGCAGCTCTTCGATCCCCTTCGCTCCGATCGCCAGCAGGAACAGCGGCTTGGTCGCCTCGCGGTCGAAGCTGATGGTGGTCTTGCCGGTCGCGCCGTTGAAGTCCTTGAGGTGCGCCAGCGCCTCCCGGAAATCGGCCCGGTTGCCGGGACTCTTCTGCTCCACGATGTACCGGACCATCCCGGCCGAGTCGTAGCCGATCGCCTCCAGCAATCCCGGGTCGGCGATGGATGAGTCGCCGTACGCGTCTTTGTAAAGCTTCACGAATTTCTTGGTCGGGGCGCGACTCGACTCGGCGTAGAAGCCGTCGACGTACATCGAGCAGGTCACGAACTTTCCGCCCCGCTCCAGCAGCTCCGGCAGCCCCGATCTCCCCTTGCGCGAGCTCCACAGGTTGGTGCCCATCAGGGTGATCGTCTTCAAGTCCCTGCGGCCGGTGGTCTTCTTGATCCGCTCCAGATCCTTGGGGTCGCAGGCGTTGGTGATGATGTCCTCCACCGCCAGCGCCGGGGCGATCAGGCCCACCCGGGACCACTCATCCGGGATGAACAGCGCATCGAAGTCCACCACCGGCGTCAGCCCGGAGCGAACCTTCTCCATCGCCTTCCGCCGCCGGAAGGGATCCTTCTCGGTCTGGGCCACCTCTCGGCTCTTCTCCACGTACTCGAGCCGGTCCTCCATATAGAAGCGGCCCACCAGCTTCTTGGCCTCGTCAGTAAACGTCGTCTGGCCGCTGCTATAGGCTTCCGCCCCCTTCACGTTGGCGCCCCGCTGCAGCAACGCATCCCAGAACTCGTCCCGCAGCTCGACGCCGTTGGGGCTGTTCGGATAGAGCAGGCCGAAATTCCTGTAGCCCATCACCTTGGTGCCGTAGTCGGCCAGCGCCTGGGCCTGCGCGGTGTTGGTCAGCATATTCCGGAAGACGTGCTGACCTATCTGGGTAATCCCTTCGGTCTTGGTCAGCGTCAGGATCGGGACCTGGATCTCTTCGGCGACCACGGCCGCGCGGCGCGCATCATCCGCCAGCACCGGGCCGATGATCGCGATCACGCCGTGATCATAGGTCAGCTCCTCCACCGCCCGGCCCGCCGTGTTGGCGTCGCCCTGCGAATCTTTCACCACCAGCTGGATGTCGCTCTTCTCCAACGCCAGCTTCACGCCCCGGAGGACCGCATCGCCAATAGGCTTGTACTTACCGGTCATCGGCAGGATGAGACCCACGGCCCGCGGGCTCAGCTTGGCCCGGCGGTTGGAGCGGGCCAGCAGGGCCTGCGCATCCGACGCGAGCGGATGGCCGGGCGCCTGGCGGAGGAACAGTCCCAGGGTCTGCTCCAGCTTCTGCCAGTCACGCAGGTGATAGTAGACCCGCGCCAGCTTGAAGGTGAGGATTGGCCAGGAGGGGTCGGTGGACGGCAGCCCCTCGAGCGCGCCGGCGACGTCGTAGAGGCTGGCCCGGCTGTCCACC
>JBGTHI010000322.1:0-8138 GCA_041746295.1 Myxococcaceae bacterium | reverse complement strand
TCGTGCGCGAAGGCGTTCTGACCGACGATGGCCTTATTGCGTTGCACTTGAAGGCCGGTGACGCTCGCGAGCAGCCGGCTGGTGGGATAGAGCAGCTCGCTCTTGATGCCGGTCTGCAAGCCCAGCTGGTCGTGCCGGGTGCGGACCGCCATCACCACCTCTTCCAGCGCACAGTTACCCGCCCGCTCTCCAATGCCGTTGATGGTGCACTCCACCTGCCGCGCTCCCTCGACCAGGGCGGCCAGAGTATTGGCGACGGCGAGACCCAGATCGTTGTGGCAGTGGACGCTCAGGACCGCCTTGTTCAGGCCACGGACCTGCCGCCGCAGCGCCGCGGTCAGCTGGCCGTACTGCGCCGGCAGCGCGTAACCGACGGTGTCCGGGATGTTGACGGTGCTGGCACCCGCCTCGATCACCTTCTCCGCGACTTCGATCAGGAACTCCAGCTCGGTCCGCGCCGCATCCTCGGCGGAGAACTGAACGTCGTCGAACCGCTCCCGCGCGTAGGCGACCGCCTCCACCGAGCGGCGGAGAACCTCCTCGCGCGACATCTTCAGCTTGTACTCGCGATGTAGGGGGCTGGTCGCCAGAAAGACGTGGATCCGCTTTCGGGACGCGTCCTTCAGCGCCTCCCAGGTGCGATCGATGTCCTTCTTGTTGGCGCGGGCCAGGGCGCAGATCACCGGTCCCTCGATCTGCTGGCTCACCGCCTTGACCGATTCAAAGTCGCCGGGAGAGGCGACCGGGAAGCCCACCTCCATCACGTCGACGTTGAGATCGCGGAGGGCCGCGGCCATGCGCAGCTTGGCCTCGAGGTTCATGCTCCCACCCGGCGACTGCTCGCCGTCGCGAAGCGTGGTGTCGAAGATGGTGACCTGGTTATGTACGGGAGAGCTGCTCACGCCTGACCTCGCTTCCACTTCGAGTTCCAAACCCTGACCCGCCGCCCTTATCACGCGGCTTTCCCTTCATCGAGGACGGAGGTGAGGCCGAACTCCACGCCGTCCGCCATCGCCTGCCAGGAGGCGGCGATGATGCTGGGGGCCGCGCCCACCGTGCTCCAGCGGCGGACCCCGTCGCTGCTGTCGATCAGAACGCGAGTGGTCGCGGCAGTGCCCTTCCGCCCGTCGAGGATACGAACTTTGTAGTCCACGAGCTGGATCTTGCCAATGGCGGGATAGACCGGCGTCAACGCCTTGCGCAATGCTCCATCCAGCGCGCTGACCGGCCCATCGCCCTCGGCCACCGTGTGCAGAACGTCATTGCCCACTGCCAACTTCACTGTCGCTTCGGTAAAGACCCCACCTTCCTCACGGAACCCTGCGGAGAGCTTGTATTCGAGCAGGCGAAAGGGCGATCGGTACAACGGCGACTCGCGTCGTAACCTGAGCGCAACCGAGGCTTCGGCCGCCTCGAAGGAGTAGCCGCGCGCCTCCTCCTCCTTGAGCGCGGTCAACACCTTCTCTTCTACGCCCGCGGGCAAAGTGAGCCCGAACTGATCCGCCTTCTCAAGCACCGTCGCCTTGCCGGCGAGCTCGCTCACCACCACTCGGGAACGGTTCCCCACCGCGTCCGGATCGACATGCTGGTACGAAGCGCTGGAGCGCCGCACCGCCGCCACGTGAACGCCCCCTTTGTGGGCGAAGGCGCTACGGCCCACGTAGGCCATGTGCTCGTCCATCGAGAGGTTGGCGACCTCGGCCACGAAGTGAGCCGTATCGTAGAGCCCGACAAGCGCCCCCTCCGGGAGGCAGCGCAGGTTCAGCTTCAGCTCCAGATTGGGGATCAGCGCGCAGAGGTTCGCGTTGCCGCACCGCTCGCCGTAGCCATTGATCGTTCCCTGAATGTGGCGGACGCCGGCGCGAACCGCCGCCAACGCGTTGGCCACCGCACACTCGCTGTCGTTGTGGGTGTGGATGCCAAGCCGGACGCCCTGCTCCATGAGACCCTTGAGCCCCAGGACCGCCTCACCCACCTGCCACGGAAGCGATCCGCCATTGGTATCGCAGAGCACCACCGTCTCGGCGCCACCTCGTGCCGCCGCGGCGACCGTCTCGCGCGCGTAGTCTGAATCCTCTCGTGCTCCGTCGAAGAAGTGCTCGGCGTCGTAGATCACCCGCACGCCGCCTGCGCGTAGAAAACGGATGCTCTCCTCGATCATCCGGAGGTTCTCCTCCAGCGTCGTGCGGAGGATCCCTTCCACGTGGCTCAGCGCCGTCTTGCCAAAGACCGTGACGATCTTTGTTCCGGCGGAAAGCAGCCGCCGCAGACCCGGGTCCTCTTCCACGGCGATTCCGGCCCGCCGGGTAGAGCCGAAGGCGCTCAAGGCTGCGCGCGCCCAGGGCAGCTCACGGGCTCGCTCGAAGAACTCCCCATCCTTGGGGTTGGAGCCGGGCCAGCCGCCCTCGATGAAGGCGACACCCAGATCATCCAGCCGCCGGGCGATCCGCAGCTTGTCGTCCACCGAGAGGGAGATCCCCTCCCGCTGCGTCCCGTCGCGGAGGGTGGTGTCATAGACCTGGACGGCAACGTCCGGTTTCACGGGAGCGACCCCGCATCCGGCGCGCCCGTGGGGGGCTTGCCCGCCCTTCCAAGGTCTGGGGGGATGCCCGTCTGAGGCGCGTGCGCGACCGCTACCGCTCCGGTGCGGACCATCTCCACCGAGCCCAGGGATTGGAGCTGCTCGTAGAGCGCGTCCACCTTGTCTGGGCCGTCGGTCAGCTCCAGGACCACCGAATCGACGGAGACGTTGACGACCCGCGCCTGCGCCGCCTCACACAGCTTGAGGATCTCCGCGCGTCCCAGTTGATCGGCGCGGATTCGGACCAGCGCCAGCTCTCGAACAACCGAAGGCTCGCGGCTCAGGTCCAGCACTTGAAGCACGCTCACCAGCTTGTAGAGATTGGCCACCAGCCTCCGAGCGGTGTCCTGGTCGGCGCGGACCACCAGGGTAATCTGTGAAACCTCGGGCCGCTCGGTGCGGCCGACATTCAGCGATTCGATGTTGTAGCCGCGGCGTCGGAACAGCGAGATGACCCGGTTGAGCACTCCCGGCTTGTCCTCGACATAGGCGACGAACGTATGGACCTTGGTCTCCATTGGGCTCCTCACTTAGCTTGGATCTTGTGCCGTTTCGACGATCGGGCTTGGACGGCGGATCATGTTGTGGAGGTCGGCGCCGCTGGGCACCATCGGATAGACGCTGTCCTCTTGCTCCACCCGGAACTCCAGTATCACCGTGCCCGGCTCCGCCTTTGCGCGCAGCACCGCCGCCTCCACCTCTTCACGCTTGGTGACCCGGATGCCGGTAAGCCCATGCGCTTCGGCCAGCTTGACGAAGTCGGGGCCCTTCATCGGAGTAGCGGAGTAACGCCCCTCGTAGAAGAACTGCTGCCATTGACGGACCATCCCCAGGTAGCCGTTGTTGATCAGCGCCACGTTGACCTTGATCCCCTCCTGAGCACAAACGGAGAGCTCGGCCGCGGTCATCTGGAAGCCACCGTCCCCGACCACGACCCAGACGTCGTCCTCCGGCTTGGCAAAACGCGCGCCGATCGCTGCTGGCAGCGCGAACCCCATCGTCCCCAGCCCGCCCGAGGTGATTAGCTTCCGGGCGTGATCGTGCTTGTAGTACTGCGCTTCCCACATCTGATGCTGCCCGACGTCGGTCACGACCAGAGCATTACCTTCGGTGAGCCGCCACAGGTCGTTCATCACGTGCGCGGCATAGAGCTTTCCATTGGGCGGAAGCGACTGGACATCCCGCACCGCGGAGTCGCCCTTGAGAGCCGAAATCCGCTTCAGCCAACCGGTGGGCTCGCGCGAGATCACTCGAGGCACCAGCTCCGATAGAGTGCGCCGCACGTCGCCCACCAGCGGTACGTCCACCTTGACGTTCTTGTTGATCTCGGACGGATCGATCTCGGCGTGGATCTTCTTGGCGTTGGGGGCGTAGGTTTTCAGATTTCCGGTCACGCGATCGTCGAACCGCATCCCCAGGGCAATCAGGAGATCGGCCTCCTGGATGGCCGTGTTGACCCAGGCCTCGCCGTGCATCCCCATCATGCCCAGGCTCATTGGGTGGGTGGCCGGGAAGCCGCCCAACCCCAACAGGGTGGAGGCCACCGGGATGTTGGATTTCTCCACCAGCTCGGTGAGCAGCGCGGTGGCGCTGGAGTGAACAATCCCCTGCCCGCTCAGGATCACCGGCCGCTCCGCTGCGTTGATCAGCTCGGCGGCGCGAATGATCTCATCGTCCCGGGTCTGCACTTCGGCACGGTAGCCTCGGAGCTTGAGCGGCTTTTCGTCGGGAGCCGGCCAGATGAACTCACCCAACCCCTGCTGCGCATCTTTGGTGATGTCCACCAACACCGGCCCCGGACGACCGGAGCGCGCGATAAAGAAGGCCTCCCGAATCGCCGGGGCGATCTCCTCCACCCGGGTCACCAGATAGTTGTGCTTGGTGATCGGCAGCGTCACGCCGGTGATGTCCACCTCCTGGAAGGCGTCGGTGCCGATCAACGCAGAGGCGACCTGGCCGGTGATGCAGACGATGGGAGAGGAGTCGAGCATCGCCGTGGCAATGCCGGTCACCAGATTGGTGGCGCCTGGACCGGATGTGGCGAGGCAGACGCCCACTTTGCCGGAGGCGCGGGCGTAACCGTCGGCCATGTGCGAAGCCCCCTGCTCGTGCCGAACCAGCACGTGCCTGATCTTTTGGTGATACATGGCGTCGTAGATCGGCATGATCGCGCCGCCGGGGTAGCCAAAAACCACCTCCACGCCTTCGCGGGCGAGCACTTCCCAGACGATTTGAGAACCGGTCAGTTTTTTCTGTTTCGTCTGCTCCATGCCGCCTCCAATAAGCAAAGAAACCCCGCCTCCGATTTCCGGGGGCGGGGTTCGGTCGGTCGAAAGCTACTCGACAGTCAGAACAACAGCCCGCGCCCTGGGCGAATGAGCCCAAGAGGCCGGATGACGTCGAGTACTACGATGTCCTGGGTAAAAGGAGAGCCGAACGCTGCGGTGCGCGTGACTTCAGCGGCGGTGGCGGCACGGCGGTCCATGTGGCTCCCGAATCGCGCGATGCAAAACGCGAAACGGCCGCACCATGTCACGCGTTCGGGCGCTGGGTCAAACGGAACCGGGCCTAAAGCTCCTCCAACCCGTCCTGTGAGGCTGCCGCATCCTCCTGCGCGTCGGCATACTCCGCGTCCTCACCGAAGGCCTGGTCAGAGCCCGGGTCGGCCACCTCCACCGCCTCAGCTTCAACCGGATCTCCCTCGTCGAACACACCTAACAATCCCCGCATCTGCGCCGTCTCGATGAAGCTAGCGACCACCGCGGCGAGCAGACCGGCGGCGATAGGGCCGCCTTCGTTGGCGAAGGCACGCTCCAGAAGGCCCGGCTGGTCGAGCTCTGCCCGGGTGGCGGCACGCGAGAAGACAGAGGGCTCGATGCCAACGACCGAAGGAACCCGCTCGATGGGAGAAAGACGCGCGTTGAGATCCTGCAACGCCACGCCCTGCTCTTGCGGGCTCCACCGGGAGAAGGCCTGGCGGTGCGCAACCTCCAACATCTCCGGAGAAGCGGTTCGCACCAAGTAGCGGTACCGCTCCAGTGCCTGCGCCTCGGTCAACCTGCCGCCTTCACCCCAGCCCAGCCCTTCCAGCCAGCCACTCATGAGACACCTTTCTCCAGATGCGAAAACCCCGGCTCGCTCTGTTGAACACTGAGGTGCCGTTCGGCTGCAGTGACTTCCAGGAAAAGTCCGGATAAATAGTCAGTTATTGAATAGATTCGAGGTGCTTCGACCAAACCAAGGGGGGGGGAGCCAGTTGATCTGCGGACCGGGCAATTAGTAATGGGCGCCCCATGCACAGCGATGCGGTCCGCCCAGCTCTTCTAGCAGCATCCTCCTGTCCACCTTGCCAAGCGCGTTTCGGGGTAGGGCGTCCAGGAAACAGACCCTCGCTGGAAGCTTGAAGCGCGCCAGCCGCTCCGCGCAGAAGGCGTGAATCGCCTCCGCCGGTGGCGTGCTCCCCTTTAGCACCACGAAGGCCGCCGGAACCTGGCCCCAGCTATCGTCGGCCACGGGCAGGACGGCCACCTCGACAACGCCGGGGTAGGCCAGTAGAACCCGCTCCAGCTCGGCGGGGTAGATGTTCTCTCCTCCGCGGACGATCAGATCGGTACGGCGAGAGAGCGCGCACAGCCGTCCCCGCTCGTCGAGCCCACCCAGGTCGCCGGTCCGTAGCCAGCCATCCGGAGTGAAGGCCTCGACCGTCGCTGCGGGATCGTCGAGGTAGCCTTGGAAGAGGGTTGGCGTGCGCAGCTCGATCCGGCCGAGCACATGGGGCGGCAGCGCCTGTCCGTCCTCATCCATGATCCGCACTGCGCCACCCACAAGCGGCGTCCCCGTCTCGTCCCCAAGCGCGCCCGGCTCCTGGGTACAGGCCTGCGACGCGGTCTCGGTGAGACCGTAGGTCTGCAGCAGCGGAAGGCCTCTCGCGCGTCCCTCTTCCAGGCGGCGGCTTGAGACTGGTCCGCCCCCTACCAGCACCGCGCGCAAGGACGGGGGAAACCGCCGCGGTCCGGGTGTCTCGAGCAAGCGCTTGAGGGTGGTGTCCACCAGGCTCAGGTGGCTCACCTGCTCTTCCACCAGCGCCACCCGCACCGCGTTGGCCTCGAAACGGCCGTGCAGGATCAACGCTCCGCCCGAGTGAGCCGCCCGCCAGAGCATCGCCAATCCTCCCACGTGGAAGAGCGGCAACGTACAGAGCCAACGGTCCGAGTAGGAGGCCCCCAATCGTTCGGCGCTCGCTTCCGCCCCGGCAATGAACGAGCGAAGGGAGAGACAGGCGCCCTTGGGCTGCCCGGTGGTGCCCGAGGTGAAGAGGATGAAGTGGGTAAGCTCCAGATTCACGCGCGCCGATTCGGCCCCCTCTCCCCCACGGATCGAGCTCGCCCTTGCCAGCCCCTCCGATGACCCGGCGTCGTAGAAGCGCCACGAACCAATTCGCTCCAGCAGCGGCCGCAGCTCCCCGTCAGTGAGTCGGGGATTGAGTGGGACGAAGACCGCATCGAGCCTTGGAAGCGCCGCCGCCAGGAAAAGCGCAGAGGGATGGTTCGGCGCCGACCAGGCGACTCTAACCCCGGGCCTCACGCCCTCCGAACGAAGGAATTGGACTGTGCGCCCGACGCTCGCCTCGAGCTCCCGCCAGCTCAGCCGGAGTGGACCCCGGAAATCTTGAGACACCAGCGCCAGCCGATCCGGATGCAGCCGCGCCGCGCGCGCTATGGGGCATTCACATGACGTCTCACATGACATCGGGCTGACCGGCCGCGTCGCCGTGCTCAATCGGCCGCCATGCGACGCCGTGGCCCGCGCTGTGGGAGAGATCCAGGCTGGCGCTCTCCGGCGCGAACGGATCCGGCAGCGCTTCATGGTCAAACAGCCGGCCGGTGTAGAGCCCCGCGTCCAGTGCCCCTGGGATCGCCGCACTCAAGTGGGCTGCTGCTGCGCGGGCCACCGCGCCATCCAGGCTGCTGGTGACCACCACCCTTCGGCCCATACCGGTCACGGCGCGCGCCAGCTTGAAGGATCGGGTCAAGCCGCCCTGTACCAACGGCTTGAGCACCCAGGCATCGAACGCGTCGGGGCAGTAGAAGAAGCGCGCCCGAATGGACGGCGAAGCGAGCGGTTCATCCAAGGCGATCGGCACCGGCTGCTTGAGCCGGAGCTCCGACCAGGCCGCCGGATCCAGGCTGCGCAACGGGTCTTCGCACAGGGTGGCCCGGCCCCGCGCGGCGCGGTCGAGGGCTTCCAGCTGGTCGAGCGCTTCCGGAAGGGTCCAAGCCCGATTGGCATCCAGGCGCAGCGAGGTCTCCTGAGGCGTGGCACCGGCCACCGCCTCCACGCGGGTCCGATCCTCCTCGGGTGAATGCGCGCCGACCTTCAGCTTGAGCGTGCGAAAGCCCATCCTGTGCAACGCGCGCGCTTCGGCGGCCAGCCTGTCCGGCCGGTCTTCGGAGAGCAGTCCGGAGAGCTGCGTCGCGGTCTGGACGTCGGGTGACAACAGCCAGGAGAGCGGCTGTGCCCGGCACTTCCCCCAACCATCCAGCAAGGCCACCTCGAC
>JBGTHI010000321.1:0-1564 GCA_041746295.1 Myxococcaceae bacterium | reverse complement strand
AGCGGAGCAGCGGCTCGAGCAGGAGCTCGACCTGATCTCCGGGCTCGAGCTCTCCGGCTTCTTCCTCCTGCACCGTGATCTTCTGGAGCTGGCGCGCGAGGTGGCGATCGAGGTCCGGGGGGCAGACGAGGCTCGGTCGCTGCTTCCGCCGGGGAGGGGGCGCGGCTCGAGCGTCAGCTCCGTCGTCTGCTACCTGACCGGACTCTCCCACGTCGACCCGGTCAAGGCCGGCCTGTTCCTGGGCCGCTTCCTGAACGACGAGATCACCGCCGCTCCCGACATCGATCTCGACTTCCCCCGGGACATCCGCGAGCGCCTCATTCCCCGCATCCACGAGCGCTACGGAAGGGACCATTCAGCTCTCGTCGCAGCGTTTCCGACCTACCGGGCGAAGGGTGCGATCAGGGATTTCGGCAAGGTCCTCGGCCTGCCGGCGGCCGAGATCGAGCGCGCGGCACGCTCGGCGAGCCACTACGAGAAGGCTGAGATCGACGGGACCTCGTCGCGATGGATGGCGCTCGGGAAGCTGCTGGAAGACGCCTACGGGCTTCCCCGCCACCCTTCCCAGCATCCCGGAGGCATGGTGCTCTCGACCAGGCCGCTGACGGACCTCTGCCCGGTCGTACCGGCCGCGATGGAGGGTCGTCAGATCGCCCAGTGGGACAAGGATTCGTGTGCAGATGCGGGCTTTCTGAAGATTGATCTGCTGGGACTGGGGATGCTGTCGGCGGTCGAACGCACCGTGACGGAGATCGCGCGGGTGCGCTCGGAGCGGGTCGATCTCTCCCGGATCCCGCTCGACGACCCCGAGGTCTACAGACAGATCCGTGCGGCGGAGACCACCGGCGTCTTTCAGATCGAGAGCCGTGCCCAGATGCAGATGCTGCCGCGCTCCCGCCCCGAGAACATCGACGATCTGACGGTCCAGGTCGCGATCGTCCGCCCCGGTCCGATCCAGGGCGGCGCGGTCCATCCCTATCTGGAGCGAAAGAAGCGCCTGCGGGAAGACCCCGCCTACGAGGTGCCCTACGAGCACCCCAGCCTCGCTCCGATCCACGCCGACACGCTCGGGGCGATCGTCTTCCAGGACCACGTGATCCAGGTGGCGATGGCGCTGGCGGGGTTCAGCTCCGGGGAGGCGGAGGGACTGCGACGGGCAATGAGCCGCAAGCGCTCGGAGGAGGCGATGCAGTCCCATCGGGAGCGGTTCATCGAGGGGGCGATCGCCAACGGAGTCGAGCGCGAGGTGGCGGAACGGGTCTTCCGGCAGATCCATGGCTTCTCCGGATTCGGCTTTCCGAAATCGCACGCGGCCGCCTTCGGGCTCCTGGCCTATCAGTCGACCTGGCTCAGGGTCCACTACGGCCCAGAGTTCCTCTGCGCCCTGCTCAACGAACAACCCATGGGCTTCTACCCGCCCGACGCGCTCGTTCACGAGGCTCAGCGGCGCGGGATCGGTGTCCTGAGGCCGGACGTGAACCGCAGCGATGTGCTCTGCAGCGTGGAGCGAGCTGGCGGCGAGCTGGCGGTCAGGGTCGGGCTCGGATACGTGAAGGGGCTCTCC
>JBGTHI010000320.1:0-12172 GCA_041746295.1 Myxococcaceae bacterium | reverse complement strand
GGCGCGGAAGGCGCTGGCCAGAAACAAGGACGACGCGGGGGCCTACAAGGCGCTCGCCTCGATCTACCTCGATCAGAACCGCTATCAGCTCGCGGAGCTCGCGGTGGCCTCGGCCCTCAGGCTCAACGATAAGGACCCGGCTGCGGCGAATACGTTGGGGTTGGTCTTTCTCAAGCAAGGCGAAAGAGAGCGTGCGCTGACCCAGTTCAAGCGAGCGATCTCACTGGATGGCACCTACGTCCCGGCTCACCTCAACCTGGGAGCTCTGGCGCTGAGCTACCGCGACTATGGATCGGCCCAGCGGGCGCTGGGAAAGGCGGCGACCCTCGACCCCAGCAGTGCCGAGGCGCACCTCTTCCACGGCTATGCCCTCGACGGACAAAAAGGCTTGGACCCTAAGAAAGGGTTGGAAGCGGGGGCGGCCTTCGAGCGCGCTCTGGCCCTGCGGCCGAACCTTCCGCAGGCGCTCTGCGGAGCCGGGTGGGCCTACGGCGCCGATCCACAAGGCCGCGAAAAAGCTCGGAGCTATCTAGAGAAGTGCGGTGCCAGGGCTCCTCTCAACAAGCAGGAGCGCCAGGCTGTCGAGGTCAAGCTGAAGTCCCTGCTGGCGCCGCCCCCGGCTGCCCCGCCGCCTCCCAGGTAAGGTGGCGGGTAGCAGGTACCCGGGCTTTTTTGAGGCGGCCACTGAAATTTTTTCAGCTAGGCTGCGGCTCAGCTTTGCAAGAATACTTAAACACCCGGGTTTTTGACTGCGCGAGCGGTCTAAAATGTGCATCGCGCGAGGGCCAAATGACATTCCAGTTTACAGTTGGCATGGCGGTCGTGGCCGGGCTCGCAACTTCCTCTTGGGCTGAAGAGAAAGTGATCCAGGAAGCCGACCGGGTAGTAGTCCGTCAAAGGACCGTGGTCGACTTCACCGATATGGCAGTCGAAGGTGAGCTGTCCAAGCCCGAAGGTACCTACGCCTTGAGCCGCAAGAAGACGCAGTTCAAGTCGCTCATTCGGGTTCGGGACAACTTCGCTCCCGAGCTGCAGAAGTCGGTTGATCATCTGTAAGGAAGACAGGTTTCAAGCTCCATGAACGCCAAGCACCCCGCCCTCAAACTCTCGATCGTAGCGCCCGATGGCACGTTACGGGCTCCGGAGGCTTCGCAAGCTTCGCAAGCTTCGATCGAAGCGACGCCGGACCAGGAGAGCGTTATCCTCGGGTCCGGGCCTGGCGCGGGGATCCGGCTGGTGGATGCGCACGTCTCCAGTCTGCACCTGCTGCTCAAGGTGAGCACCGGCGGGGTGCTCGCGCTGGACCTCTGCAGCGACGAGGGGACCTATCTCAATGGCCACCGGTTGCAGGGGCCGGTTACGGTGCCGCCCGGTGCGGAGCTGAGGCTCGGTGGAACCCGGATCACCCTGCACCAGGCCCAAGGCGCAACACCCTCACTGGCGGACCACCTCGCGCAATCGGTGGAGGCGCTCTACCATCCGAGCGCGCCCGCCCCGGCTCCCCAAGCTCTGCAAGCTCCGCAAGCTCTGGTAGAAGCTCCGCGCTCCGTTGCCCCTTCCATTGCACCGCGCGCAGCCGCCCAGGAGGCTCCGGTCGCGCCGGTTCAGGCGAAGCCCGCGTCCCCCGCGGAGCTGGCCGCGTCGAGTGGGCCGGTTTCCGTGCCGAGCTTCGAGCCATCGCCGGGATTGGGATCGCGTGCACCGTGGCGTTCCAAGCGGCCCGCCTTCATGGCTGCGCCCCTGGCCGCGGACGCCCGCCCTCAGCCCCACAGCAAGGTTCTTCAAGTTGCGATGATCTGGGGCGACACCGTCCTCGCGGTCCAACAGTTTTCTGAGGGGCAGAGCGTTACAATCGGAGACAGCGCGCGCTGCCACTTTCAGGTGCGTTCGCCGCTGGTGAAGGGTCGGTTCACCCTCGCCCGGTCGGGGGAAAAGGCCTTCTGGATCCACACCCCGCGCGGTGCCGATCTGACCCTGGAGCTGGACGGCAAGAAGCGCGACGCCGCGGCGCTGCGGCAGGACCGTCGCCTGCAGCGCGACTCCACGGCCGGCGCGGAAGGCTCCGAACTCCTCTCTTTGGGGCTGCACGAGCGCGCCGAGCTCGAGCTGGGTGATGTCACCCTGGTGCTGCGCTACGTCCCGGCCTCCGCAGCGCTGCCGGCGGGCAAGTTCGACCCCTCCGATGCGGGCTTCCTCAAAATTGCCGGCGCCGGCCTGGCCGCGCTGATGGTGTTCGCGTTGGTGATGTGGCTCAAGCCGGAGACGGCTCCGGTCGCCAGCACGGGCAACCTCTTCGCGGCGAACGACAAGGTGGTTCAGCTGCTGCTGAAGCCGCCCCCCAAGAAGAAGCCGGCTCTCCTCAAGAAGAAGCCGGGAGTGGAGGAGGGTGCCAAGGCCAAGGACAAGGAGGGAGAGTTCGGGAAGCAGGAGGCCAAGAAGGAGGAGGCCGACCCCTCCAAAAAGGGAAGCCCGGTCGTCGACTCGCGGAAGAAGGAGCAGGATCGCAAGAAGGTGCTGACCTCCGGTCTGCTCGGTGCCCTGGGAGGCAAGGGCGCCTCCAACGTCTTCGGTCCGGGCGGACTGGGTACCGGCATCAATAACGCGTTGGGCGGCCTCAAAGGGGGCGCCGGCGTCGGTGATGCGAGCGGCGTGGGTGGCTTGGGATCGCGCGGGACGAGAACCGGCGGAGGCGGGACCGGGCTGGGTCTGGGTGGGCTTGGGACCAAGGGTACCGGACGGGGCACGGGCGGCTACGGAGACATCGATCTCAACGGCAAGGCCAAGGAGGCGACCCGTATCGTCCCCGGGAAGACTACGGTGGTAGGCGGTCTCTCCAAGGACGAGATCATGCGGGTCATTCGTCGCCACCAATCCGAGATCAAGTTCTGCTATGAACGGGAACTCCAAAAGTCGCCCAATCTCGCGGGCAAGGTCGCGGTGGCGTTTACCATCGACCCGGCCGGCGGGGTGGCGGAGGCCAACGTGACCGACTCTTCGCTTTCCAATAACAACACCGAGTCCTGCATGATCTCCAGCATCCGCGGCTGGAAGTTCCCCCAGCCGGAAGGGGGCGGGGTGGTCGCGGTGACCTTCCCCTGGATTTTCAAGCCCGCCGGTACCGAGTCGGGCGAGGGTTAGGCGGGTGCGGCGCTCCCAGCTTCTCGGGCTGAGTTTTCTGCTGGCTCTGTCGGGAGGCTTGGGCTTGGGGGAAACCCAAGCGGCGACTCCGCCCGAGGGCGTTCCGCTGCGGGTCCGTCGCGGCCTCTTCACCGACATCGGCCTGGGCGGTTTCATGACCCTGGGAGGAGATGACGGCTACTCCAATTTCCAGTCCTACGTGCAGCTGGGGGTCGGCTACGACATCACCAATTCCCTGGAGCTGGCTGGGCACGTCGGCTTTGGCTCCAACGCCGGCAACTGCTTCTCGGGCCGCGGACCGGACGGCTTCTGTGCTCAGTCGGACAACTTCACCGTTACCTTCTTTGATGCCACCGCTGCGTATCTGTTCCGGACTGCTTCTCGGCTGTTCGTGGCTCCCAAGGTTGCGGCCGGCTGGACGTTGCTCGATCCGGCGCCTACCCTGAGCGACGCAGGCGAGCCGGTCGCCGGCGCGCTCAACCTCGGCGCGGGCGTGGGGCTGGAGTACGCGGTGCTGCTGGACCACTTCAGCATCGGGGTGGATTTCATGACCCGGGTGGTGCTGGGTCCGAACATCGTCAGCCTCCAGCTGCTGCCGCGGCTCAAGTACACGTTCTAAGAAGCTGGAGCTGCCCATATGGGCGCGACTGCTCCGGCCATCTCATCCCCGCGAGCCAACCCGCTCATGCGGCCCCGATCAAGGCGTCGGCCATCTGTTACCCCGCGATGACCTCGGAATAGGACTGCTGGAGCAGGTCGGCGATGGCGTCCCCATCGAGGCTGGTCGCGGCGAGGTCCGGGGCCACGCGAACATCGTCTCCCCCATACTCGCGTGAGCCGACCCGTTCCGACTGATGCAGGTTGCGCAGATCCAGGTCCGCGAGCTCGTACAGGCGGGCGATGCCCCGGCCGGTGTTTTCCAGGGTCTCTATCAACCCGAGCGGGGTGGCTTCCGTCGCTTCCCTTGGCTCGGCGTCGAAAGACAACAACGGGTCTGCGACAGCCGGAGCTGCGCCGGGGACGGTCATTCTATCCAGCATGAATTGAACGGTTCGGAGCGTCTCACCCGGTAAAGCTGGAGGCAGTCGAGGTTCGCCTACAGGATGGATCAGCTCATTCCGCGGTGCTCTGGGAACACCCCGCGCATCGATCGAGCGATCGACAGCAGCCGTCAGCTGCTCCCAGGCGGCGGTGAGCGCGGAGCGCGCGGCGTCGGCGTTGCGGACCAGTCGCCCTGCAGCTCGAAGGCTGTCTCTGAGCGCGTTTATGTCCGCGCCGTCGGTCCCCAGCTGCAACAGCTCACCCAGTGAGCCGATCATCGGCTCCAGCCAGAGATCTCCTCCCAGCGTGTCGGGTTGAAGGGCGAAGAGAGAGCCAGCCGCGGCTCTAAAATTTTCGACCAGGATCGGGTCCATTCCCCCCAGCTCGGGCCGCAGCAGGAGGCTCAAGAACGAGCGGGGGCCGACCGCCGCCTTCAGTTGGTAGACGCTTGCGTCGAGCAGCTTGATGCCGAGGTTGGCCCACCCTGAGAGCAGCTCCTCGTCCGAGATCCCCTCGAGCCGATCCCGCCACGCTTCGAGGGAGGGCTCGTTGATCAGGCCGTGCGTCTGCAGCCATTCAAAGCCCGCGGGCGATGCGACGTACTCACGCGCCGACCCCGGATCCAGCTCCAGAACCGCGTGAACCTGGTCGATCCGAGTCGCCTTCTCCTCCAGCACATGGAGTGCGCTGTTAAGAACGGTGAGTACGTCGTCGATAATGGCGTCCCGCACCGCCGTGACCTCCAGCTCCAAGCCGATATACCGCTTCAGGAGGGCAGCGATATGGGGTGAGATGCCACGTCCGGCGAAGCTCAACTCTGCGGCGATGGGGCGGGGGTCCAAGCCGGATGCATCGCGCAGCGCCTTGAGCTTTTCGGTGATCCTGGACGGGAGGACGAAATGCATTTCCAGGTAGCTCGCCCATCCGGCAGGGCTGTCGATCCGCGCCTCGATCACAGCCTGATCTGAGGCGATCTGGGCCGTGGTCGACAGGTCGGTGCGCTCCGGCGGATCGGCCCGGATCAGCTCCCGCAAGGCAAGACCGATGGTGGGTAAAGCCT
This sequence comes from Myxococcaceae bacterium, assembly GCA_041746295.1. GTDB lineage: Bacteria > Myxococcota > Myxococcia > Myxococcales > Myxococcaceae > JBGTHI01. The sequence continues at coordinate 6,933 of JBGTHI010000320.1, read as the reverse complement.
CCGCGGATAGGTCCGCAGCGGTGGTTGCGCCGGCGAACAGCCGATGGATCGCCTGGCGATCATCGGCCAGCGGAAAAAGGTCTGCGGAGAACTCCAGCGCGCGGCGCCAGCGGGGGAGGAACCGGGGCAGCTCCTCGCCAAAACCCAGCCGCTCCAGGCACTGACGCCTAAAATCGGACATCTTCCAGCCGTCAACAGAGGCGCCCGGGCGGGTCAGCTCGCCCAAGGCGGATTCGCCACGCTTCGAGTCACTCTCACCAATGGCGCGTTGAAGCGCGTAGAAGGAGGGCTCCAATAGGCTCAGCCCCTGCTTGGCCAGATGGCCAATCAATAGATAGTCGGGCAGTCCGGACGCGAACTCCAACCAGTTCTCGAAGTTGTTTCCCCACGCCAGCTGGTTGGCGTCGAGCGCGTCGAAGGTCTCCCGGGTGAGGGCGGCCGTCCGGAGCTGATCCTCGTTCTCGCTCGCCAGGATTCTCTGAAGCGCATCGAGCGTGGGCCGCGCCGCCCGGAAGCCGGTCAACGCCCGATCCAGTTGTGTTTCCAAGGCTTCTGCCGCGCCTTCGCGGCGACGCCCCACCTCGTTCGGCCCCGCCAGGGCGTAGCGCCCATCAGGAAGCCGCACCAACGCTCCGTCCAGGGAGTGGTTCAAAGGCTCAAAGGGAAAGACCGAGTCCACGCCCAGGGCATGTTCGAGGTAGGGCAGTGGGAGCTCGGTCATCCGCGACAGCTGCTCCAGGCTTAACGGCCCCCGCTTCAGCGCCCCGATGACCCGGGCTTGGGTCTCCCGCCAGAAGGACGGGATTCGGCCTGCCATCTCCACCACGTCGACCTTGGGATAGAAAAGCTGGGCGACAAAGGTCTCGTTGCCGGGCGCCACGCCCAGCTCGGCAGCCTTTCCGACCTCAGGGTCGGCGGGAGGTGACGGCGCTCCCGGGGTAAGCCGAACGCGGCGGACGGGACGCGCCCGCCGAGTGATCTGTTGGACGTGGAAGCGCTCAGCCATAGGTGGGGTCGACCCCTCGTTGTCGGCCCGAGGCGGCTTGGAGTTTCTTCTCGCCGCGGCCCGCCGCGGTTACTCAAGAAAGTAAAGAAAGACGATCCTTGAGACGAGCCCTATGCGCTCAATGCGAACCTCCCCGGGGGATCCGAGTCGGATCCGGTGATCAGGCGGGTGAGAGGAGGGGGGGGCGGCCGGTCCTCGGGCCTGATGATGTGGAACGCCTGCTCATCTCCGCCGACAGCGACGATGGCTCGGTTGGGGATGCGCAGGTAGCTGGAGTCCAGCGCTGGCATGTGATCAGGGGCTGTGCTGAGGAAGTTGGCCCAGTCGATCTGGGTTCCGTCCTCGGGAAATGCGTCCACTATCTCTCCGTTCACAGAAAGGCCCACGGTCAATCCCCGCCAGGCGGCAAGGCCGGCGACGCTCGATCTCCACGGCTGCTCTAGGTCGAACGCTGATACCAGCATGCTCATCGCGGGGATGCGAATGGCCTCCTCGATATGGCCGGGGAACGCAGGATCATCTACGAAGACGGGCTCATCGGAATTTAGGACCAGCGTTTCCTGATGGTAGTGATGGTCGCGCTCAATTTCATGCTCCGTCGGCCCTCTGAAGGTGGCGATCTCTTCGAACACCGCCTGGGTGGCACCAAGCCCAGCCGCTAAGCCCTGAGGGGTGGGCTGGTCGAGGTCGCCCGCCTTATTGAGCACTGTGGCCAGGACGCCAATGATCAGCTTGGAATCATTCATTGGCTCCGCCCAATATTTCGGGGCGATGAACTACTTGAGTATTGCGACGTTCTCCGGCGTCTTCCGGAATCCACCGTTATGCGAAGCGAAGATCGCGTAGCGCTCGTCTTGAGAATCTAAGCTGAACAGGGGTTTGGGTTGGAGGTACCTCGGGTCATCAAGGGCGCCGTCCGTTCCGGAGCGGATCCAGATGTGAAACCCATCCACATTCCTTGCCTGCGCATAGGTCCTGAATCTGTCACAATCGCCAGCGGCCTTGGTGTCGAAGAGCGGCTCAACCTTGCCGTTCCGGACCACTTTCAAGCCGTACCCGTCCCGGTGATTCCGCGACCACCTCGCCAGTTGATCAATCGGATAGGCGAGCGGGATTTGCTGGCTGCGATTCGCGCGGCTCGATCGATGTGGACGCTGCTGATTCTTAGGCTGCGCCGCATACCCAACGCCTTGACGACACATTATTAAAGATCTCCGGATACTCCGATTTCAAGGATGGTGACGCGCGCGACGGGCTCCTTACCTCGACGCCTCCTGCTCCCGCTTCCGGTCCCGGTCCATCTTGGCCCGCTCGGTGGAGTTGAGCACCTTCTTCCGCAGTCGGACCGACTTGGGCGTCACCTCCACCAGCTCGTCCTCGGCGATCCACTCCAGCGCTCGCTCCAACCCCATCTCGCGTGGCGGGGTGAGGATGACGTTCTCGTCTCGTCCCGCGGCTCGGATGTTGGTGAGCTTCTTCTCGCGGCAGGCGTTCACCACCAGATCCGAAGGGTGGGCGTTCTCGCCGATGATCATCCCGTCGTAGACCGGGACGCCCGCGCCCACGAACAGGTACCCGCGCTCCTGGATGCTGAACAGGGCGTAGGGAATGGTCTCGCCGACCCGGTCGGAGATGATCGCGCCGTTGCTCCGTCGCGGGATGTAGCCGAACCAGGGCTCGTAGCCGTCGAACTGGCTGGATATGATCCCTTCGCCGCGGGTGATGGTCAGGAACTCGCTTCGAAAGCCCACCAGACCACGAGCGGGGATCCGGAACTGGAGGCGTGAGCGACCACCCCCCAGCTGCGCCATATCCATCATCCGGCCCTTGCGGGGTCCCAGCCGCTCGGTTACCGAGCCGACCGAGGTCTCCGGGACGTCGCAGACTAGAAGCTCCATCGGTTCGAAGACCTGCTCGTTCTGGGTCTTGGTGACCGGCTCCGGGTTGGAGGCGGTCAGCTCGAACCCTTCGCGGCGCATTGTCTCGATGATCACCGCCAGCTGGAGCTCTCCGCGCCCCACCACCCGGAAGGCGTCCGGCGCATCGGTTTCCTCCACCCGGATCGACACGTTCCGGTAGGCCTCTCGATAGAGTCGCTCGCGCAGGTTCCGGGAGGTGACGTACTTGCCCTCCTTGCCGGCCAAGGGGCCGTCGTTCACCTTGAAAACCATCATCATTGTCGGTTCATCGACGGTGATTCGCGGCAGCGCCTTGGGCGCCTCCACGGACGAGAAGGTGTCCCCGATCGAAACCTCCTCGATACCCGCAATGCTGACGATCTCGCCGGGACCGGCGTCGGGGATCTCCACCCGCTTCAACCCCTGGAAGCCGAACAGCCTGACGATTTTGCCCTGCTCGACCTTGTCATTCTCGCGGACAATCGAGATTGGCATGTTGGGGGCGAGCCGGCCGCTGTGAACTCGCCCGATCGCCAGCCGGCCGACGTAGTCGTCGTAGTCCAGGTTGTCGACCAGGAGCTGAAGGTTGTCGCCTTCACCCACCTCTGGCGACGAAATGTGGTTGATGATCGCGTCAAACAGCGGCCGAAGATCCGTGCCGGGGGTATTCAGCTCCACCGAGGCCTGTCCCTGGCGAGCGACGGCGTAGATCACCGGGAACTCGATCTGGGCATCGTGGGCGCCGAGGTCGATGTAGAGCGAGTAGACCTCGTTGAGGACCTCCTCGGCGCGGGCGTCCTTGCGGTCGATCTTGTTGATCACCAGCACCGTCTTGAGGCCCATCTTCAGAGCCTTGCCAAGCACGAAGCGGGTCTGGGGCAGGGGGCCCTCCGCCGCGTCGACGAGCAACAGGACGCCGTCCACCAACCGCAGCGCGCGCTCCACCTCGCCGCCGAAGTCGGCGTGGCCGGGGGTGTCCACGATGTTGATGTGGTGGCCCTCGTACTGAACAGCGGTGTTCTTCGCGAGGATGGTGATGCCTTTCTCACGCTCCAGGTCGTTGGAGTCCATCACCCGGTCGGTCATGATCTCATTGGCGCGGAAGATGCCGGCCTGCCGGAGCATGTGGTCGACGAGGGTGGTCTTGCCATGGTCAACGTGGGCGACGATCGCGACGTTGCGGAGTTTCTCGCGGGGAATCATTCAGTTCGCTTTGTGGTGGGGGCGCTTGGGCGCCTGGATTGCTTGGGTCTCAAGGACCGTGGCTTATACACCAATCTCGGTTGCCAGGCCGAGCCCGAACAGGGCAGGGTGCGACCCAATGCGTATCCTCTCGGGAATACAGTCTTCGGGCCGGCTGCACGTGGGCAACTACTACGGCGCTATCCGGCAGTTCATTGAGCTGCAGAACGAAGGCGAGGCGCTCTACTTCATCGCCAATCTTCACTCGTTGACCTCGGTCAAGGACGCCGCCCTCCAGCGGGAGCTGACGCGCGAGGCGGCGCTCGCCTTCCTGGCCCTGGGGCTGGATCCGGCCAAGGCCACCCTCTTCCGGCAGAGCGACGTGCCGGAGCACACCGAGCTGATGTGGATTTTGGGCACCAACGTGCCGCTCTCGAACTTGGAGCGGGCCCACAGCTACAAAGACAAGGTAGTTAACGGCCTCTCACCCGACTTCGGCCTGTTCTCCTATCCGGTGCTGATGGCGGCGGACATCCTGCTCTACGGCTCGGACTTGGTGCCGGTGGGAAAGGACCAGGTGCAGCATCTGGAGTTCGCGCGCGACTGGGCGACCAAGTTCAACGTGACCTACGTGAAGGATTACGACCCGGCGAAGCCGGAGGGAGGCGGGGGGAGCGCGCCCGGAATTCTCAAGCTCCCCCGGGTTCGGGTGCAGGAGTCGACCGCGGTGATCCCGGGGACCGACGGCCAGAAGATGTCCAAGTCCTACAACAACACGCTGGAGATCTTTGGAGACGAGAAGGAGCTCAAGAAGCGGATCATGGGGATCAAGACCGACTCCACGGCGGTGGAGCAGCCCAAGCCGGTGGAGGGCAGCGCGCTCTACCAGCTCCTCCAGATCATGGCGCCGCCGGGCGAATTCGAGGCTGTCGACGAGAGCTGGAGGGCGGGCGGCAAGGGGTACGGCGACTACAAGAGGAAGCTGCTGGAGTACTTTCACGCGACGTTTGATGGGGCGCGGACGCGCCGCCAGGAGCTGCTGGGAGATCCGGCGGAGCTGGAGCGCATTTTGCTGAAGGGCGCCGAACGGGCTCGCGAGATCGCCGCGCCGGTGATCAGCTCAGTCCGGCGAGCGGTCGGCCTCAACTGAAACGCTGAGGACGCCGAGGTCGTTCAGTCTCGGAATCCGGAACTCTACGACCTCGCTGCCCGCTGAATAGCGTTGAGGAGTTCAACCGCGCGGGCGCGAAGATCGGGCGATTCGATAGTGCGCCCTTTGCTGATCTCGTCGAGACAGGTATCAGGGTTACCGCTCTCCCAATAGGACCGCCCATCGAACAGCGGGTCGCGGCTCGCACTGGTGATCGCGATTATGGGGATGTACGAGCCGAGCCATTGGGAGATAACCCCAAACAGCTCCGCATGCAGCGCCCGCGAATGTGGCGGCAGCTGAAGCATGCCCAAGTTTTTGTACTCAGGTGGGAAGCGCCCGCCGTGGCTCGTCACCTCCTTGATGAAATCCACCAGCTCCGAAGGAGATCCGGTCTCGTCCGGATTTAGTATGCGGCTGGGCGGGAGACAATCCACCAGCAGCCCGTTCAATGCGATCGGTGTTCCCGGTAGCCGGCCCAGATCGAGCAGGATGGCAATATACTCGTCGTATCTGGGATGCTCCCGGTACCGCCGAGCAGCGCTCCAAATCTTAAGGAGAGGTGCCATGGCCTCCTCATGGGCTCGCCGCGCTTGGCTCAGCTTTCCGAGCGCTGTCTCCACAGCTTCCGGCTCGCGGGGAGGCTCGCCCGGGAGATAGGTGATCGCATAGGACCTGCCGTGCTCCGAGCGGAGCGACTCAGCGCGCCGGATCAACGCCTCCGAAGTGGCAACCATCCGATCTAGATCGCGTCCTGAAACGACATCCAGGGAGGGGTCTTCAAGGAGTTCTCTGGTACAGCGGCGCACCTGCTCAAGCGCATCTGTGGACGTCGAGGGTCCTCCTGCGAGAGCTCGTCCGATGGGTTGCTCCGGGCGCACTTGTTTCCTACGGGTCCTCGCGCTCCTCCCGAGCCTGAGCCACTCTCTTCCCTGTTGCGCCCAGCGCATTTGATTCCTCTAGGCCGAGAAGGCTGCCCGCAGCCAGCAGAAGGTGCAGGAGAGGTAATGGGATCGCTAAGATCGGTCGATGATGCTGCGCTGAGGCGAAGGAGGCTTGGTCCCGATGCAATAGGTAACCTGACGACGTACATGCGAGGAGAACTCAATGCTGCAGGTATTGAACAGGTTTCGAGATCGACAAGAAGGAGCACCTTCCCGAGGCGCACGGCGAGGGGAGCAGGTGCCGACCTCACGGACTCCCAGGGCGATCCCGGTACAATCGGATCGGGGATTCATCCTCGTACCTGCTAGAAAGACTGGCCGAGGGTAAGGTACAGCTCCCAGATTCCTTCCTTCGCCAGCCCGCGCGCCAGCCCGATTCGGGCGTTGAGCGCGGTGCCGTAGAAGATGGTGCTCTCGGCCCGGAGCTCGGCGCCGACCGAGGGTTTCAGCTGGCGCAGTGAGAAGGTCCGATTGCTCACCGATCCGGCGTCGGAGAAGACCGCGCCGTGCACCCGGCGGAGGTAGAGCGGAAGGGCGGAGACGCCTCGGTCCACCGTCCACAGCGGGAACCGATACTCGGCGGTGCCGAGCATGAAGTAGTTCCCCCCAAAGGCGGCCGGTCGATAGCCGCGCAGCGAGCCCGCAGCGAACAGCTCACCGCGCAGAACTTGTAACACCGGGTCGCGGACTCCCGAGCCACCCAGCGCGAACACCTGCCGGGCGCCAATGGTGCCGGTCGAGGCGCCGCCCGCG
>JBGTHI010000319.1:0-1658 GCA_041746295.1 Myxococcaceae bacterium | reverse complement strand
AGCGCGGCGGCCAGACCGCAAGTCAAATAGAAGAGAAGGAAGCGGCCGCGCCCCATGCTGTCCTCGACGTTATTGCCGAAGACCCAGAAGAAAAGCGCATTGCCCAGCAGATGCATCCAGCCGCCGTGCAGGAACATCGAGGTCAGCGGCGTCAGGACGTTGGTCGCCTCATTGTCCACCACGCATGCCAGACTGCGACCCAGGGGAACCGCTTCCCCAAGGGGCGCGCGCCCGGTCAGCTCTCCCGGGACCATCCCCCAATTACACACGGCCCGCGCAACCGCCTCGGCAGAGAGGCCGGCGCCTTCGATCCAGACCCAGCTCGCCCCCAGGAGACCGAGCAGGAGGTAGGTCATCAACGGCGGACGCAGCGTCGGGTTGTCGTCGCTCAGTGGAATCATCGGTTCCTGAGTGCCCTGACCACATCGGCCGCGCGCCGGTCAAGCGTTCACGGTTGCCTTCGTCCCGCTACGACCGTTAGCGTCTCAAATGAGCGTCCGATGAGCCCGAGTCTCATTCGAGTGATGTCCTACAACGTTCGGTACTTCGGGCACGCCCTCCGCGGCCTGGCGAGCACGCTCGCTTCGAAGCGTGGGATCGCCAGGGGGATCGCTGCACTGTGGCCGCTGCCGGAGGTGATCTGCCTGCAGGAGGTGGAAACCCGCTCGATGCGAAGCCGTTGGGGACATCGCCCCGGAGGGCGAAGTGACGAGACGCAGCTTGAATCGTTCATGGTCGAGCTGGAATCGGCGTTCCGCCAGGAGGGCGGCAGCTCACCCTACGAGGCCTTCTACTTTCGCGCGCACGCGTACAAGGTTCGCGACTTCCACGTCTACACGACCGGGCTCGCCATCCTCGTCGACACCCGCCGGATTCGAGTCGAGGCGCACAACGTCGCGGCGCCCGAGCACATCACCCATCACCATGTCGCCCGGGTGAAGGACACAAAGCAGACGCGAATCTGCGCTCACATGAAGGTCGACGTCGATGGCGCGCCCTTCCACATCTTCAATACCCATCTCTCGCTCCCAACCCCCTTCGCCCGCAATTTCTGGACGCAACGGGAGAAGATGGGCTTCGGCTCGAACCAACTTCATGAAGCCCGCAGCCTAGCCCGCTTCATCCAGCGTCACGCCGGCAGCGAGCCCTTCGTCGTGTGCGGAGACTTCAACTCTCCGCCCGGCTCACCCGTCTATCGCTTCCTGAGAGAAGAGGCGGGGTTCTCGTGCGCTCAGGCGGAGCTCGGGACCACCACCGGCCTCTTCCCCACGGCAGGCTTCCTCAACCTCCGGATGCACCTGGACCACCTGTTCGCCGGGGCGGGTGTCTCCTGGGTGGACCTCCGCGATACCTGCTGCTTCGGAGATCCCGCGAGCTGCTTCAATGGCCTCTCCGATCACATTCCACTGATCGCCAGGCTTCGGCTCCCCGGCAAGCAGCCGACCATAGCGGGACGCGTCATCTTAAGGTAGCAGAGCCCCTTTTTACTCATTGCGATGAAGCAACCTTTCCGGAGAGGGCACCGATACTGGTAGGTGTCGCTCCTCCCTCTGGAGAGCGATTCCTACAACCTCTTATGGAGTTTCTATGAGCGCCCCTATCGGTTCTGGTCCTCGTCCCGCCCCCGGTGGTTCCACTCCTCCTCGTCCCGGTGCAGC
>JBGTHI010000318.1:0-2096 GCA_041746295.1 Myxococcaceae bacterium | reverse complement strand
GTTGGAGCTGCTGATGGAGGGCGAGCCATGAAGATCGACAGGATCCAGGTCGAAGGCTTTGGCCAACTTCGAAACTTCCGGGTGGAGCTCGGGCCGGGCCTCAATGTGATCTACGGCCCCAACGAGGCGGGGAAGAGCACGCTGCTCGCCTTCGTGAGGGCGGTGCTGTTTGGCTTCGCCCGTCCCAGCGATCCGGCTGCCCGCTTCGAGCCTCTCGAAGGAACACTGGGGGGCGAGCTGCAGCTCTCCACGGTGGCCGGTCCCTTGACCGTTCGAAGAATGGGAGCGGGCAGACGCTACGAGGGCCAGCTCACACTCCGCGGCGCCGACGGGCAGCAGGTAACGGAGAGTCAGCTTCAGGAGGCGTTGGCCGGTGTCTCCAGGCAGCTGTTCGAGCAGGTCTTCGCTTTCGGCCTGGGCGAGCTGCAATCCTTCAAGGAGCTCTCCGCGGAGGGGGAGGTCTCGGAGGCGCTTTTCGCGGCAGGCATGCGGGGGGCGCTGCGGCTGCCGCAGGCGATCGACGCGCTGGAGAGGTCGAGCGAGACGCTGTTCGGCAAGAAGAGGACCGTCAACCGGCCGATTCCCGCGGCGCTGGCAAGGCTGAACGAAGTGAGAGATCGGCTTCGCGACCTGGGTGACCGCCCGCGCGAGTACTTCCTGGGTCGCGATCGGCTGCGAAGCCTGGACGACTCGGTCGCCGTGGCCGACGAAGAGGACCGCGCGCTTCATCTCAGGCGAGCTCAGCTCCAGAGGTGGGTCGACGCCGCTCCCACGGTCACCGAGCTTTGCGCCCTGCGAAGCGAGGCGGCGCTTCTTCCCGAGTCGCTCGAGCTGTTCCCCGAGGCGGGCGTGGCGCGGCTGGAGGAAGCCTCCGGCCGTAGGGTTAAGGCGTTGGCGGAGCGGGATCGCTTGGAGCGGACAGCCGCGTCCGTGCTGCGCGCACTCAGCGAGGCGGAGGTTGCGGCTCCTTTGCGAGACGCGCAGGCTCGGCTCACAAGCACCCTCGCCGCGTTTCAGTCGCGGCTGGAGCTGTTTCGATCCCTGCCGGCGAGGAGGGCACTACAAGATACCAAGCGCGGCCATCTCGAGGACGCCCTGGGGGCGCTTGGCCTGGGCGTGTCGCTGGAAGAGCTCGGACGGATGGAGCTGGGGGGTGCGGTGCGGGCACAGCTGTCCGCGCTGAGCCAGGACTTCGTCCGCGCGGAGAAAGAGCTCCGGGGGCGGGAGGAGGCGCTTCGAGCCGCTCACGGCCAGGTTCTTCGAATCGAAGAGGAGCTCCGCAGGCTGAGTGAGTCGATCCAGGCGCTCCCCGGCCGGCCGGAAGCCCGGGTTCGACACGAGCTCAAGGCGGTCGAGCTGATTCCTCAAATCCAGAACGAGCTACAGGCTTTGCGGTCGACCATCGCGGAGCGGGAAGGTCAGCGCGCGGCCCTCCAGAACGGCGAGCCCCCTCCCTCGGAGCTGTTTCCCTTATGGATGACGGTGCTGGTCCTGGTCGCGCTCGCGGGGCTAGGAGGCGGCAGTCTGCTCCACTGGGGCGCCCAGCAGGGGCTCCCCGGGGCCATCGTCGCCGGGCTAGGGGCGCTGGTCACCTTCGCCCTCGGGCTGAGATCGCGTCATCAGTATCGGAAGCTGGAGGCCGCCCAGCGGGAGCGGAACGAGGGGCGGCTCTCCGAAGCCACCCGGCTCGGCAACGAGCTGGCCTCCCACGCGGCAAGAGCCCGTACCCTCGAAGCGGAGCTGGCCGAGGCCTTCACCTTCCTAGGCATTGTGGCCGACTGCGGCACCGAGCAACTTTGGGCGCGCGGGGAGGCTCTGACCACGGAGCTGCTGGGTGTGGAAGACCGAATCCGCCACTCCCGCTCCCTGGGAACCCAGTCGGCGCTGCTGGTGCCCGCGCGCGCCGACGAGAAGTCGGCCAAGGTGGCGCGCGACGTGGCCGAGGCCCGGATTTCGTCGCTCAAGCGCAGCTTGGCGGAAAGGCTCCGAGTCATCCGGTTTCCAACCGATCTGCCGATCGACGGTGCCCTCGCGCTCTGCAGTGAGGCGCTCGCGCTGAAGCAGCGCTACGAGGACTTCGCCGAGTCGGAGAGCGG
>JBGTHI010000317.1:0-14589 GCA_041746295.1 Myxococcaceae bacterium | reverse complement strand
CAATGCGATTGCCTTGGCCCGTACCACGCGGCTTTTTGGACGGGTGGAAGTGGGCGTGCATGCGCACCAGGACCCCAATGGCCCTCGGCTCTTTGGGCCCAACCTGAATCTAGAGCTGCCGATTTTCGACCAGCGCCAGGCGGTGATCGCGCGGCTGGAGGCGCAGCAGCGGCAGGCCGAGCGGCGACTGGCGGAGCTCTCCGTCGACGCCCGTTCGGAGGTTCGCGTGGCACGGGCAGAGCTGTTGACCGTGGAGACGATGGCCCGGCACTACCAAACGAGCTTGTTGCCGCTTCGGGAGAAGGTCGTCGCGCACTCTCAGCTCCAGTACAACGGAATGCAGATTGGCCTGTATCAGCTGCTGCAGGCGCGCAGAGATCAGCTCGAGGCCCGGCGCGGCTACATCGAAGCGGTTCGGGATTATTGGAGCGCGCGCGCCGAGCTGGAGCGGGTGCTGGGAAGTCGAATCGACAACGGACAGGAGGTCCATCATGACCACGCCCACTGAGCCCCGGAGCCCATTTCATGAGGTGAGCCGGCGGGCCTTGCTGACCTCGAGCGCGCTCGGCGTGGCTGCGGGAAGCCTCGCCAGCGCGTCGCAAGCGTTGGCCTCCGGTTCAGATGGGGCACTGGCTCCAGGTCGCCCGGGCCGGGATTACCTTCCGGTGGTGGTTCCCAACGGCTCGAAGCTCTCGTGGAAGATTGCGGGCGGCGCGAAAGTTTTTCATCTGGTGGCCGAGGAGGTCGAGCATGAGATAGCCCCCGGTCTCAAGGCGACCTGCTGGGGCTACAACGGCCAGGTCCACGGGCCGCTTATCGAAGCCGTGGAGGGCGACCGCTTTCGGGTCTATGTCACCAATCGGCTTCCGGCCGCGACCACCGTCCACTGGCACGGGCTGCTGCTTCCCAACGGAATGGATGGGGTGGGAGGGCTCAACCAGAAGGCGATCCCGCCCGGAGAGACCTTCAAGTACGAGTTCACCCTGAAGCAGGCCGGGACCTTTATGTACCACTCCCACCACGACGAGATGACCCAGATGGCGCTCGGAATGGTCGGGATGTTGGTGATTCACCCGCGCCGCCCTCGAACCCGGGTGGACCGCGATTTCGCGTTGATGTTGCACGAGTGGCGAATCGACCCTGGCGCCCGCAGGCCCAACCCCAATGAGATGACCGACTTCAACATCCTCACCATCAACGCCAAGGCGTTCCCTGGCACCGAGCCCTTGGTGGTCCGGAAAGGACAGCGGGTGCGGATTCGAATGGGAAACCTGAGCGCCCAGGACCATCATCCGATTCACCTCCACGGCTATCAGTTTCGGGTCGCCGAGGCCGACGGCGGAGAGCTGAGCTCGGCCGCTCAGAGTCTCCATGCCACGGTCTTGATACCGGTGGGAGGCACCCGCGCCATCGAATTCACCGCCGACGCTCCCGGCGACTGGGCGATGCACTGTCATATGACCCACCACGTGATGAATCAGATGGGCCACGGATTCCCCAATATGGTCGGCGTGAAATCTGACGGACTGGACCGCCAGGTTCAGTCGCTGCTGCCCGACTACATGACGATGGGGCAGTCCGGCATGGCGGAAGCGGGGAGCCAAGGCGGAATGGAAATGCCGGTGCCGCCCAACAGCATTCCGATGAAGGGTGTCCCGGGAAAACACGGGGACATCACCATGGGTGGGATGTTCACCGTGTTGAAGGTGAGAGAGCGCCTGCGCGGCTATGCCGATCCCGGCTGGTTCGAGAACCCGCGCGGTACTCAGGCTTTGGTCGCGGATGCGGAAGAGCTCCTTCGTGACGAGGTTGATGTGAATCGACCGGCGCCCGCCGACGCCAGCCCGGCCGCGCGACAAGGGGGCTGAGGTGGAAAGGCGGCGGGTTACATCGTTCGGGCTCGACGGTTGAGCCGGGCATGAGCCTTTCGTCGGTGTTGGTGATTGCGAATGCGCCTCGGCTTCGGACGTTAGACCTCTAACGACTATGTCTAGCCGGGCCCACCTATCGCCGTGAACTTGACCTCCAGGCTTCCTCCTCCTGCTCCGGCACCACCTGCGCTGGCGTGAGGCGTCGCTCGAAGCGTGTGCGCACCGGAGGTGATAGGGAACGGGTTGTAGTTTCCGACGGGGCTGTCGCCGCCGAGTGCATAGGGGGCGTTGTTCTCGATTTGGAAGCTTGGGTCACCGTCCCAGCTAAAGACCACGCTTCCGGGTGCCGCGTTGGTTTCGGCCCGAATGTTGAGGTGTGGAGGAAGCTCGGACAGGTTCAGAAGCTCGCCGTTCCTCAGCGTGAAGAGGTCGGCGTTGGAGTCTGCGTTCACCAGCACAAATGAGGTCACGAAGCTGTTGGCGTTTCCCGTCTCGTAGGCGCCGAGATCGCACCTGCCCCGTCCCTGGGGCCGCGGAACGCCACGCTGGTCCCAAGGCTCGCAGCCATCCGCGGCGGGCTGAGGGAATCGGTAGCCTGCCTCGTAAGCCGGGCTCGAAAAGGAGAGCGCATGGGTTTGAGTGGGACCAAGATTCGAAGCCAGAGGACCTATCTGGGCGCCGACATTGAGCAGATAGGTGCTGGTATTGCTGGGAAGCCCGCACCCTCCGCTGTCACCGATGAGGTTGTATCGACTGTCGCTGGTGAGGTCTCCCGCGCAATCGGTAGGGCCCCCCTGTCCGTCGTTGGCAGCGAGAATGCTGTTCTTAACAACGGTGGTCCGGCCAGAAACGGTGTGAAGGCCGCCTCCCCGAAAGCTGTTCGGGTCGGTTCCTCGGCCCACGTTGAGGGTGAGCGTGACGTTGTTGAGGAAGGCGAACCCGTTCTGGGAGATTCCGCCCGTGCCAGCCGATGGCGAGACCGCGATGTTGCCACTGACCGTTGTGTTTCTGAGATTGAGATTGCCGCTGTTGCGGATAGCCCCCGCGCGGTTTGACTGGTTGCGGGCAATTAGCGACTCATAAATCCATAGCTGAGCGCCACTCGAGTTGTTGATGCCACCACCAAAAGCGCCGGTCGCGCAGTTCTCTATGATCGATGTTCGTCTGACACGGACGATGCCAGAGGCGACCAAAAGGCCGCCCGCTCCGGTGAAGGCGGCATTTCTGCGAATCACCGAGTCTTGGATCTCGACCGTGCCCCCATCAACGCGGATTCCACCCCCGTTTTGCGCGTACCCTCCCTGGACGGTCAGATAGGCGAGCCCGACATTTCCGCCGAGAATCCTGAACACCGTCCTCGAGCTCCCCGGTGAGGGACAACCGCCGTTTCCGTCGTAAGAGACCGCTCCCGCGTCGATGATGGTCTTCGCCGCGCCGGCGCCACGAACCATCACATTGCCGTTGATCTCCAGAGGCCCACCACCCGAGGCTGTTGGGAGGTCGACAAGATAGGTTCCCGCTGGGACCTCGATCCGCCGCGACAAGCTCCCCGCATTGGCTTCCATGAGTGCCGCGCGGAGGGTGCATCGACCGCGGGCGTCCGCGCATCGATTGTCGCCCGGGTTCGCATCCGGAGCATCCGCCGTGCTGTCCACCTGGAAGGTACAGCCTCCGCAGGCGAGCAAGGCTGCGACACACCAGATGCGGGGGAACGAGTGAGAAGCAGGTGAGGACGTCATCGATTTCCTCCATTCGAAATGACGGTGACGGTATCGATGATCCGTATTCCTGTCCGCTCAAAATTCGAGGGAAGGTTCCTCTGACGGAAGGCTCCTCTAAAGAGAGTGTATCGGGGCCTTGGGGTTGCCAGACGTGCCTGCCGTCTAAAGCTTCTCGGGGGGGGAGAATCATGCAAGCTGTGAGAAATTCAGACGAGGAGGCGGCCGCACCGTCGCTCCATCGCCGAGAGGACCGAGCGCGAACGATGCGGTCCGACTGGCACCGCGGCAGGCGATCGAAGGTGGTAGGGGGTGGCCTGGTGCTGGCGTTGTTGCTGGGGGCCGCCGCGTTCGTCCTATTGCCCCGGTCGGTGCCGGTGAGTGTTGTCACCGTCGCCCGGGGCACGATGGGAGTGACCGTCCAAGAAGCGGGGGTCGCGCGCGTGAGAGATCTTCACGTCGTCTCCAGTCCGGTGACGGGCGCTGTCACCTGGCGCAAACTTGAGGTGGGTGACGCGGTGAGGAAGGGCCAGGTGATGGCGGTAGTCTCTTCCAAAGCTCCGCCTTCGCGTGCCGCACGCTCACGGAGAGAGGCCAAGCGGTGGATGACGATCGTGTCCTCGGCGGAGCGGCAAGCTACGGTGCGGATGAACGGCGCCTGGGAGTCGCTTCGCGATGCTCGACGCCACTATTCCCATCAATTGATGCTGCACGAGAGGGAGAACGACGCCAATGCCGCGCTCGAGACGGCAAAACTGGTCGCACTGTTGAGACGAAGAGACCTGAAGGTCGCGGTCGCTGGAGCGCGGATTGCGCGCGAAGAGCGGCAGCGGCTGCAGCTGCTTCTTCGGCGAGAGCGGGGTCGAGTTGCTTCCAACAGGGTCATCAAAATCCGAGCGCCCATCGACGGTACGATACTCAAGGCGGCGGAGCGGAGCGCGCAAGTGGTTACCGCGGGGGTACCGCTTTACCAGGTTGGAAATCTGGAGAATCTCGAGGTGGTGACCGATGTTTCGAGCCAAGACGCGGTTCGGCTCAAGCCCGGGGCAAAGGTCACGGTGGAGACTGGGGAAAGCTCTTCGGCGGTGGCCGGACAGGTACGACGCGTGGATGCGGCGGCTTTCTCTCAGCGATCGGCCTCGGGGCGGGAGGAGCAGAGGGTTCCTGTCGTGGTCGATCTTAACTCTCTCAGTTCGGCGGGGTTGGGACACGGGTACCGCGTGAAGGCGATGATTCGAGTCTGGGAGAAGCAGGACGTCTTGGCCGTGCCAAGCAGCGCTCTCTTCCGCGAGGGCGGGGGCTGGGCGGTCTACCGCGTTGACGGAGGCAGAGTCTCGATTCAACCGGTGGGGCTTGGCGAGCAGACTTCCGACTCGGCTCAGGTCGTCTCGGGTCTGATACCGGGAGCCAAGGTGGTCGTTTCCCCGAGCGACAAGCTTCGTTCCGGCACTCGAGTCAGGATTCGATCCACGTAGCTCCGATAGTCGCTGAAATCCCGGTGTCGACCGTACAATGCAATTCGACTTGGACCTCGCCTCCGACGGTACGGGGATTGCCGGGACGCCTGGATGGTTGGCCGGCTCAGAAGACGCCAAATGGCGGGCGGCCGCAACTGACCTCGAATCCCACGATTGTCACCGAGGGCAGGGATGTCGAGATTGGCGAGATGATTGCCCTGACTGTTCTTCCCCGCACCAAAGGATCCCTTCAGCTGGATGTCGTTCCAGAGCCGGTCGCGGGCGAGGGAGAGGCGCTGGTGCAAACCCACTCGATCGGAGTCTGCGGCACGGATCGCGAGATTGTCGCGGGCGCCTACGGGTCTGCTCCGCCAGGATCCGACCGGCTGATCCTGGGCCACGAGTCTCTGGGCCGAATTCTCGAAGCCCCCACCGGCCAGGGCTTCTCTCCCGGCGATTGGGTGGTCGCGATGGTCCGTCATCCCGATCCGGTGCCCTGCCGGAGCTGCGCGGTGGGGGAGTGGGATATGTGTCGGAACGGTCGATACACCGAGCACGGGATCAAAGGACTCAACGGCTTTGGTCGCGAGCGGTACCGCGCGAACCTCGATCGACTGGTTAAGGTCAACCCGCGACTGGGCGAGTTGGGCGTGCTGCTCGAGCCGGCGAGTGTGGTGGCCAAGGCCTGGGAGCAGGCGGAGCGCATCGGGCAGCGGGCTCACTGGACCCCACGTAGGGTCCTGGTCACTGGGGCGGGGCCGATCGGACTTTTGGCCGCGCTCCTGGGTGTTCAGCGAGGCCTCGAGGTCTGCGTTCTGGACCAGGTGACCCAAGGTCCGAAGCCCGGGCTCGTTCGGTCTCTGGGAGCCCACTACACCTCGGGAGCAGTGAGCGAAGCCGGAGGTGACTGGGACCTGATCTTCGAATGCACGGGGGTTGCCGCACTCATCACCGATGCGGTCCTTGCCGTGGCCGCCGATGGCATCGTCTGCCTGACCGGGGTCTCGACCGGGGGCCGTACCCTGCAAGTGGACGTGGGCGCGATGAACCGGGAGGTGGTGCTCGAGAACAACGTCGTGTTCGGCTCGGTCAGCGCCAACCGACGCCACTACGAGCAGGCCGCCCAAGCTTTGGCCCAGGCGGATCTCGGTTGGTTGACCCAGCTCATCTCCCGGCGCGTTCCGGTCTCTTCGTTCGCCGAGGCGTTCGCCCAGGGTGACGGTGACGTGAAGACCGTGATCACCTTCCCCTCAGCCGCAGGGTAGAGGCACTTCCTGCTTTCGCCCGCGCGCGAGCTTCAGCGCCGTCATGCCTACCTCGGGTTCGCCAGCGCCGCGTAGAGAGACCGTTGACGCTCGCCGGCTCGCCGGTAGGTTTCAAACGCCTCGCTCCGTGGGGCATAGCGCTGGCCGAGAGGCGGGCGAAGGGTCTCCAGTGGCTGCTCCAGCAGCCCGGAGCACGAGCGGGCCCATAGCGCCGCCCCCCGGAGCGAAGCCTCGGGAACGTCGGACGCGACGACCTCGTGTCCCAGGACGTCAGCGACAATCTGCATCCAGGCAGGGGAGCGCAGAAGAGCGCCGCCAGTCGCGACGACCGAGAGGGGATCTCCCTGAGCTCTCGAGCCGAGCTTATTAAAAATTTCACCGAACCAGAGGGCCACCGCCTCGAGTGATGCCCGCACGATGTCCGCGCGGGTGGTTCGCGAAGAGAGCCCCACAATCGCTCCTCGTGAACCGAGCGCCCAGGACGGGCTTCGCTCCCCGGCCCACAGCGGCAGGACGGTGAGCCCGTGGCCATCCGGAGCTCCATGCGAGAGCGTGTCCTCCAGGGCTCCGAAATTATCGAAGCCAAGCTGCTCCTTGAGCCATACCTTCAGCCCGCCTCCGTCATTGAGCGCTCCGCCCATGCAGCGCCAGTCGCGGTCCAGCAGATAACCCCACAGCCCCCACGGCATCTCCCGCTCATCCGAGCGCCAGAGCAGTCTCATTGCCCCTGAGGTACCAATCATCAGCGCCAACCTGTCCCGAGTGGAACAGCCCGACCCCAGGTTGCTGGCCGCGCCGTCTCCGATCGCGGGATACCAGACCAGCTTCCGCCATGACGGCCATCGCTCGGCCCACTTTGGCAGGAGCGAAGGGAGGGGGTCAGCGCCCGACCTCAGCGCGGGCAGCGCATCGGGACTTACGCCGACGGCGTTGAGCACCTGTTCGCACCATTGGAACGACTGCTGGTCCAACAGCCCCGAACCGGAGGCCAGCGAGAGGCTGGAGAGCGGTTCGCCCAGCAGGGTGAGCAGCAGCAGGTCGCCAAAACCCATCCAGTATCGCACTTGGCGTAGCTGCTCCGGGTGCGCCGCGCGAAGCCAGGCCAGTTTCACCATCGGATAGCTTGGATGGAAGACACAGCCGGTGACGGCGTGAAACGTCTTCTCGTCTAGCCGGTCTCGTAGCGCTTGCGCCTGCTCTGCTCCGCGGCGGTCCAACCAAAGGTAGATGGGCGTCGATGGCGTGCCCTGGTCGCTGACACCCACCAGGCTGTGCCAGAAGGCGCTGATACCCGCCGCACGAACCCGCGAAGCGCGTGGTCCCGCCCGCCGATAGAGCAGATCGAGCCCACCGACAATGGCGGTAAGCAAACGCTCTGGATCGAGCACCGCGCCGCCATCGAGGCTGAGGCGCGGACGGTAGGGAACCTGTACGAGGAGGTCGTCCTCGGGGAGGCTGTCCGAACCGCAGAGTGCTAAACGGCAGGAAGATGAACCTACGTCCAGCGCGAGCACCAGCGGCGTGTTATCGAGGACTTTCATCGCGGGGGTAACGCGGGTGCGGCATGGAAGTGAAACTCACGGCTCCCATGCGGCACCCGCCGTGATCTACGAGAGCCGCCGACTTACGACGGCCGTGTCTTCTGCTCGGCGTTTTCGGAATGGCTCTTCAGCTTTTCGGCGACGGCGTCCTTGGCATCAGCCGTCACATTGCGCGCACCTTCCGCGACGTTGCCAGCAGCGGCCTTGGCGTGTCCCTTGGCCTGATCCATTTTGCCGTCCGCTTCTAGGTCCTTATTGTCGACCGCCGAGCCCACCGCTTCCTTGATGTTCCCCTTTGCCTTGTCCATGAGTCCGCTCATCGTGTTTCTCCTGATTCGGGTACGGGGAGAACGTGGACACTCAGCCCCCAGCTCGCCACTGACGCTGTCTGAACTTCCGCATTTTTGGGTCGAGTGAATAGACTCTCGGATGACCCTCGAACGACGCGACCTCGCGGTGGATCCCGAGGCTCTGGCCGGTTTCGCTGCACTGACCGCCGGTGCAGCCGCACTCGGCGTATCCGTTACCCGCAATCCGAGGAACAAGCTCTGGTACCGTCTGATACGGAAGCCCCCGCAGACACCTCCGGACCGAACGTTCGCGTTGGTCTGGCCCGTGCTCTACGGCCTCATCGCCTATTCGGGGGCGAGATCGTGGAGGCACCGAGAGGATCGTGGCGGCGGCACGGCCTTGGCGCTCTGGGGTGCCCAGATGGTCTTCAATGCCTTGTGGACGCCGCTCTTCTTTGGTCGGGTCGGTGGGAAGCACCGTCCCAAGACGGCAATGGTGGATCTACTCGCCACCCTAGGCAGCCTGGTCGCTTACACCGGGGTGGTGGCGAAGCGCGACCGGCCCGCGGCATGGGCCATGGCGCCGTACTTGGTCTGGCTCACGTTCGCTGCGACGCTGAATGCCGGGATCGTTCGTCGCAATCCCGGCTGAGGAAGGCGAGGCGGTTGAGTGCTATTGGTCCCGAACGATGGAAGGCAGGATGCCCCAGCTCGAGCTGAAACTTTGTCCAGGCTCCAGCGAGATCAGGTCCTCATGCGTGGCAAAGCCGTTGGGAGGACAGGTCATCGGCTCCACACCCAGACCGGTTCGCCGGTAAGGTGCGTCCGCCAGGGTGTCTCCGGTGAACAGCTCGACGTAGGGGTAGTGGTCGTCGAGCCAAAGCGAACTCGTTCGCTTCCCGTCAAGCGTTGAGAGTGTCACCCAGGCCCGGCCTCGTTCGTCTCGTTCGAGATCGGTGAACGCGAAGTCAATTTTGAGGTCTCGAAGGGACCGACCGTTCCTCAAATCGTAAGGGGTGCCCTGCACCGGGTGCCGTCCGGTGGGGATGCCGCGCGCGTCGGTGGGCAGCCAGACCGCTCCCGGCGCCCGGGCCGTGGTCTCGTCGAGCGGGACCCCCACGCTCAGATATGGGTGAGCACCGCTCGCATAGGGGCACCGCACCGTCCCGACGTTGGTGGCGTGGGTCTCGACCGAGAGTCCTTCGGAGGAAAGGCGGTAGGTGTTGGAGAGCTGGAGGGTAAAGCGGTAGCCCGGGACGGCGTGGAGCAGGTAGGCCAGGGTGACGCAGTGGGATTCGCGCCCCATCAGCCGCCAATTCCCCCAGCGCACCAGCCCATGAATGGCGTTGCCTTTGTCGGGCTCGTCGAGCGGAACCTGATAGTCCTGCCCGTCGAAGCTGTACCGTCCGTCGCGGAGTCGGTTGGGCCATGGCGCCAAGGTTTGCCCTCGCGCTCCCGTGCACCATTGCTCCTCAGGGTAGCCGTCGACCATGGAGAGGTCGCCTACGGAATACTCCCGCAGCGCACCGCCCACTTCCACCACCGTCGCCCGGTGCTCTTCGAAGCGAATTTCATACTGGTTGCCCGAAGGCGGTTCAGTTCGACTCATGCGGAAGGAGTATGCATCGACGCTCGCATCCGCGCGCTGATGATCGCGCGGTCACCGGCCGCGGGTACGGAGCGCTCTCCCAGCTCCGCCACTCTCTCAGCCTGCTGCTGAAGCGCAAACCTTCTTTCGGGGAGCTTCGTCCGTTCGAGCAAGAGGCCCAGCACTTCGAGCAGCCGGACCAGAACCGCAACGTTGCCCGAGGCGTTCTGGCGAATTTGATCGAAGGCGAGACCGAGCAGCTCAGGGAAGGTAGCGCCTCGCGCGATGACGCGAAGCTTCCCCTCCTCGGCGCGCTGCTGTGGCTCGACCTGGCGTTCGATCAGCCGCGCCAGGATTGCGCCCAAGAAGTCGATGCAGCTCACCGCGGTGGTGGTGTCGTTCACCCCGGGGGAGAGCGCCTTGAGCGCGACATCGACAATCTGTCTGAGTCCATAGGCGGCGTCTTGCTGCAGGGTGCGCTGCCGGCTGATGGTATAGGCGGAAGTCAGCTTGCGCTGGAGTGCGCGATCCGGCGGCGACCCACCCACTGAGGCCAGTGGGCAACCTTCGATCGCGAACTCACCGAGCCCGCGCTCCATTCGGACGACGGTGTCGTGTTCACGGGCCAGCCTGAACAGGAGCGCGACGTCTACCGCCTGAAGGTAGCCCGACCGGGGTGACGCTACGGTGGACCAACCGCCCTCAGAGGGCCCGGGATAGCGTGGCTCACTGAAGTCCGACAGGGGCTCTCCCATGGTCGTGGGGAACAGGCGATCGACCGCGTGAAGGGTCTCCTGCGCGGTGGTGGCGATGATGCTGCTCGCCTGAATCGAGGCGGCGATGTGATGGATGAAGAAAATCAAGAAGCCGATCGCGACGAACGACAGGAGCAGCGCGACCAGCACCGCCACCCCGGGAACGAAGGCCCCCTCGTCGCCCCCACGGATCGTACGCAGAACGATCAGGCAGTAGGCGAAGACGCCCAGAAAGAACCCCAGAACGGTCTGGTTGGCACGGTCGCGGATAAAGTTGGCGAGAACCCGTGAGGTGTATTGGCTGGAGGCCAGGGCGAGCGCCACGATGGTGATCGAGAAGGTGACCCCGGTGACGGTGATCATCGATCCGGCGATGGTCGAGAGAAGGCCGCGCGAACCTTCCGCTCCCGCGCCGAACAGCCGGGGCCACGCCTCCATGAGGTTTTCCCGCGAGGCCATGGAGTCCAGCTCGACGAGCCCCAGGGCGAGCGCCACCGAAGCGGTGACAATCAGCGTGGGCACGAACCACAAGCTCGCCCGAAGCGCCTCCCAGAGATTGTCGAGTCGCTTCATGTCAGCTCCGAGCTTTTGAGTCGCTGCTCCAAGCGGGTGAAGCGCGCCGCCGGGTTCGCATTTTTTACCGCGATGGCGAGGGCCCGCTTGCTGCCCACCAGGACGACCAGTCGGCGACCCCGGGTGACGCCGGTGTAGAGGAGGTTTCGCTGGAGCATCACGTAATGCTGTGTATGAAGTGGAATCACCACACACGGGTACTCGCTCCCTTGCGATTTGTGAACCGAGCAGGCGTAGGAAAGGACCAGTTCGTCTAGGTCGGCGTAGTCGTAGTCGACGCTCCGGCCGTCAAAGACGACCCGAAGCTGCTGCTCGACCGAATCGATTTCGATCACCCGGCCGATGTCGCCGTTGTAGACGTCCAGCTCGTAGTTGTTGCGGATCTGCATCACCTTGTCGCCCACGCGGAAGGTCCGGCTCCCCCGAGTCAGCGTCTCACCCGAGGGGTTGAGCAGGGTCTGCAGCTCGCTGTTCAAGTTGGCGGCGCCCAGGATTCCGCGATGCATCGGCGTGAGCACTTGAACATCGTCCACCGCATCGAGACCGAATTTAGTGGGGATGCGGTCCCTCAGCAGCCGCTTCAGGGTCTCCAGTACCCCGTCGGGTTCGGCCTGCTCCAAAAAGAAGAAGTCGCTCTGCGAACCCTCGCTCTTCAGCAACGGCATCTCACCGTGGTTGATCCGGTGGGCATTGGTGACGATCAGGCTTTCCTGGGCCTGACGGAAGATGTGCTGGAGCCGGACCACAGGAACCGCTCCGGAGCGGATGAGGTCGCCCAGGACGTTTCCTGGCCCTACCGAGGGAAGCTGATCCACGTCACCCACCAGCACCAGGCGGCAGTGCGGCGGCACCGCCTTGAGCGTGTTGTAGGCGAGCACGGTGTCGACCATCGACGACTCATCGAGAATCAGCAGATCCGCCTCGAGCGGGTTGTTGCGGTCCCGTTCGAAGCCACCGAATTTGGGGCTGAACTCCAACAGTCGGTGGATCGTCTTGGCCTCGCGTCCGGTGGTTTCAGTGAGGCGCTTCGCCGCTCGTCCGGTGGGCGCGGCCAGTAGGATTCGGAGCCCCTTTTTCTCCAGAATCTGGATCATTCCGTTGACCAGGGTGGTTTTTCCGGTGCCGGGCCCGCCGGTGACCACCAGAACTTTGCTCGCGACCGCCTGTCGAAGCGCCTCGCGCTGCTCGCTTGCCAGGGAAATGCTCTGCCGCTTCTCGAACCAGGCAATGGCCCGCTCCACGTCGATCTGAACGGGTCTTGCTTCGACTGCGAGCAGTGCGCGCAGAAGCAGGGCGGAGCCTTCTTCCGCGGTGTGTAGAGACTTGAGGAAGACCGCCCGTTCTCCCTCGGGGAGCATTTCGAGCACCACCTGGTTCAGGAGGGCCAGGCTCCCGACCGCCTCTTGAACTATCGCAGAGTCAATCTGGAGCATCTCCGAGGTGCGGGCGACAAGCCGTTCCCCGGGAGAATAGACGTGCCCTTCGTCCGAAAGCTCGCCCAGGACGTGCAGCACGCCCGCCTCGGCACGTCTGGGAGAAGTGGGGGCGATGCCCAGGTTCGCCGCGATCTTGTCAGCGGTCTTGAATCCAATGCCGAAGATGTCGATCGCCAGCCGGTAGGGGTTCTCTTTGACGATGGCGATCGCCTGGTGCTTGTACTGCTTGTAGATCTTGACCGCGAAACTGCTGGAGATGCCGTGAGATTGGAGAAAGACGATCACCTGTCGAATCTCTTTCTGCTCCGACCAGGCCTTCTGGATGCGCTGACTGCGGACCGGACCGATCCCGTCCACCTCGACTAGTCTTCCAGGTTCCAGGTCCACCACCTCCAGCGTCTGCACGCCGAAGCGCTGCACCATTCGCTCCGCCATCACCTTGCCGATGCCCCGTACCAGTCCCGAGCCCAGATACTTCTCGATGCCGACCAGAGTGGACGGCTTGACGGTCAGAAACGACTCGGCGCGGAACTGTTCGCCATACTGGCGATCCACCATCCATCTCCCGGTGAACCGAAGGCTCTCCCCGGGCAGAGCGCCCAGGATGTTTCCCACCGCGGTGACCAGCTCCCGCCTGCCAGGGATGGCCAGCTTGACCACGCTCCAGCCGTTCTCCTCGTTGGCGTAGGTGATCCGCTCGAGCACCCCCTCCAGTACGGCCAGCTGAGCGGACGAAGCGGGTTTCATCGTGAAGCGCGCAGACGCCGGGAAAGGCTCATGCAGCGGTCGCGGTTCGGGGGCGGGCGATGGTGTTGTCCCGGGAGTGAGGGTCGCGCAACAGGGTGAGCAGATCCTCGGAGCTGAGCCGTGCCGCGGCACCGGTCCCCTCGAGCACCCCGGAAATCAGCGCGCGCTTCTCATCGTGCAGCGCAAGAATCTTCTCTTCGATCGTTCCCTTCGCCACCAGCCGATAGACGGTCACCGGCCGGGTCTGGCCCATTCGGTGGGCGCGGTCGGAGGCCTGGTCTTCGACCGCGGGGTACCACCAGGGGTCCAGGTGAATCACGTAGTCGGCGGCGGTGAGGTTCAGCCCGGTGCCACCCGCTTTGAGCGAGATCAAAAAGGCATCGGCGTCGCCTTCCTGAAAGGCCCGGACCTGTCGCCTGCGCTCCTCCGCGGGCGTGGCGCCGTCCAGATACTGGTAGCGGATCCCCGCCGCCTCGAGCTGCGGCTGTACCAGCTTCAAGTGAGAGGTGAACTGGCTAAAGACCAGACAGCGGTGGCCCTCTTCCTTGAGCTCGGTGAGCAGCTCCAGGAGCCTGCGCATCTTCGAAGAGTCGACCGGAGAGTGGGCGTCGTAGAGCTTGGGGTGAGAGGCGAGCAGCCGAAGGCGGGTGATCGCCGCCAGTACCTGAAACCGCTTTTGCTCTTCTCGTACGCTCTTGCCTGGACCGCTCAGCTCGGCCACCGCCGCCAGCCGAGCGTCTTCGTAGAGGGCCAGCTCCGGCTTGGACAGGGAAACATCGAGGCGAACCTCGGTCTTGGCCGGAAGCTCGGTCGCGACCTCCGCCTTGGTGCGGCGCAGGAGAAAGGGACGAATGACCCGCGCCAGCCCTGCGCTGGCCTCGGGGTCTCGAGCACGTTCGATGGGCCCGGCATACCGCTCGCGGAACTGCTCCCAGCTTCCCAACAGACCGGGAAAGGCGACGCGAAACAGGCTCCACAGCTCGCCCAGGTGGTTCTCCAGCGGCGTGCCGCTGAGCATCACCCGGAAGTCGGCGTTCAACCCCTGCGCGGCGCGGGCCCTCAGCGACTGCGCGTTTTTCACCGCCTGCGCTTCGTCCAGCACCCCGGTGGCGAACCGCTTGGCGGCGAACGCCTGCTCGTCGCGGGTGAGCATCCCGTAGCTCACCACCAACAGCTCTCCGGCGCGCAGCCGCTTCAGCTTGGCCTCGCGGTTCTCCCACTCGGCATAGAGGTGAACCTTGAGCTTGGGGGCAAACCGATGGGCCTCTTCCTTCCAGTTGAAGCAGACCGAGGTGGGGGCCACCACCAGAGCGGGACCCAAGTGTGACCGATGGGTGAGCAGCGCCAA
>JBGTHI010000316.1:0-1983 GCA_041746295.1 Myxococcaceae bacterium | reverse complement strand
CACCTCCCACCGGCTCATCCCCTTGGAGAGCTTGTTCTGCAGCCGGCGATCGCCCTCCTTCGCGTCCAGCCGCTTGAGCTGCTCCGTGTAGGAGCCGTCGGCGCGGAAGACCTCCGCCTTCGGACCGGCCTGCTCTTCGATCCGGCCGATGAAAGCGGGCCTTGAGATGCGGGCCAGATCGCGGCTGGAGAGTCGGCCTCCTCCTACGCAGCCTGCACAGCCCAAGCTCCAGACCGCCAGACCGCAGAGCAATAGCGCGACGCGCGTCGTGATCATGGGCATGTCATAGCGCGATTTCGGGAAGGGAGGAGGAACCTGGACCCGAAATAATCTTCGGGTTACGAATGGCGAATGATCAAACTGCGAGCTGCAGGAGCAGTGGTGGGCGCGATCGCCCTGATGGGCTGGGTAGGGTGCAAGAAGGAAGCGCCTCCGGAGCCGCCAGCCGCGGTGCCCACGCCACCTCCCGTGCCCTCTCCTCCACCCGAGCAGAAGCCGGAACGGGCGGATGGGGAATGCGCGGGGCCGATCAGCGCCACCGCCGCCACCGAGATCCAGATCGGCAGCCGCAAGGCGAGTTCGGCCGGCTCCAAGCTGATCTTTAGCGATCCCGACGCAGATGGGCAGTGGACGCTCGGCGTCCTGGGACCTATCAACGAGGACTCCGGCGCAAACCTGCTCACGTTGAAGAAGTATCTGAAGTTCTTCGCCGACGAGAAGGTCGACGCGGTGGCGGTGACCGGCGACGTGGGAGAGGTCTCCGACGGAATCGCGCGCGCGCTGATGACGGTGGCGGAGGCCGAGGTTCCGGTGCTGGTGATCGCGGGAAACCGCGAGTGCAAGGCCGACTATGCCAAGGCGCTGGAGAAGGCTTCGGCGGCTTCGTCCCTGGTGGTGAACATGAACCGCGTTCGCGCGGTGAAGTTCCCCGGCGCGACGGTGGTCTCGCTGCCGGGT
Source organism: Myxococcaceae bacterium (assembly GCA_041746295.1). GTDB lineage: Bacteria > Myxococcota > Myxococcia > Myxococcales > Myxococcaceae > JBGTHI01. The sequence continues at coordinate 1,026 of JBGTHI010000316.1, read as the reverse complement.
TACCACGATCCCAACTACATCACCTGCGCCACTGGCTGCCGTTACTATCCGAGCACGGTGCAGGAGGTGGTGGCGCTGGCCAAGGCCGCCCCGGGCCCGGTGGTGCTGATCGCGCACGGTCCGTTCAAGGGAGAGGGAAGCCAGGCGGTCGACTACGCTTCATCGGGTGGGAACGTCGGCAACCCGGAGCTGAACCGGGCGCTCGAGGAGGGGAAGATCGCCTTCGGCGCCTTCTCCAACATCAAGGAGGCAGGCGCACGCGCCACCGACCTGACCGGCGCCGCGGTGGTGAAGCCGGGAGTCTGGAGCCCCGCGCTCTACCTGAACCCGGGTCCTGCCGACACGGTCCGCTGGGAGATGAACGACAAGAGCACTGGGACCGGCTTTGCCGCGGTGCTGCAGATCAAGGGTAAGGAAGGCCGGTGGAAGCTCTACCGGGCCAAGCCGCTGACCAAGGCAGAGGCGGCCGAGGCGAAGAAGCTGGATCCCCCGCCGCGCGCCGACGCCTCCGATGAGGCGGGTGTGAGCGATGCGCCGCCGACTCCGCTGACACCGGCGACTGATGCCGGAACCCAGGCGCCTGCCCCGAAGCCGGCGCCGTAGCAGCTCTGAGCAGCTGGGGTTCATCGAATGGCACATCGTATGTTGCCCAGAACCCTCCTGAAGCGGAACTGGCCGGCTGAGCAAACGATTAAGCCCGCCCGCAACCGACCTTGAAGCGGCTCCAGGTTAGGCCGAGTCGCTGGTCGTCGCCTGATTCAATCGCATCAACGCTGCCCTATAGTCGTCGCGACCTGCAACCAACCCTTGCAGAGCTGCTATCGTCGTCGGGAGCCCGAGGGCGCTCACCAGGAAGATGAACCCACCGGGACTGATCAAGTCACCTCGAACGTTTCGGCGGCCGCCGCCCCGGCCCTGAACCCCGCTTGGGAGGAGCCCCGCGCCCGAACGGCTTTCGCCCGCCGGCCTTACCCCGCCCAAAGGGCTTCCCTGCCGTCGATCCGCCGCGGCGCACTGCCGCCCCTC
>JBGTHI010000315.1:0-1561 GCA_041746295.1 Myxococcaceae bacterium | reverse complement strand
AGCAGGGCGACGGCCAGACTCGCGCCTTCCGGGATGAGCACCACCACGCGATCTCCGCGGCGGATGCCGGCGCGCTGAAGCGACTCGGCCAGCGCCCCGGCGCAACGCTGCAGGCGCCCATAAGTGATGGCGGGTGTGCCGGGAGCAATGAAGACGGGCGCATCGGGCGTGCACTCGGCCCAGAAGGCCAGCGCGTTGGGAATGGTCTGAATCGTTTCGGGAAGCCCGCCGCTCATCCCCGCTACGCGTTTCCGCCTGCTATCTGCAGACCGGATTGGCCCTCGCCTGTGCCGCCAGCTTGATACATCACCGTGTTCGCGTCATGGCACGAAACATATCAGTCACCCAAACGTCGCGCCAGCGATTGCCTCGATCTCCTCCCGCGTCATCGCCGCCTCATCGAACCAGTGGCTCCACAACGCGGAGAGATCCTGGCCGGAGGCGCGCTCAAATCCGTCCCGGAGTTGCTCGGGCGTCATCTCGGCCCAGGCGTAGCGGGTGGTCAGATCACGCAGCGCCGTCTCGAAGGCCGCCGCGCCGATCTCCTGCCGGATGGCCAGGAAGCCGAGCGACCCCTTGCCGTAAATCGCATTCGACCGGATGTTGGGGTCGTCCCCCTCGGCGACCGGCACATCGACGATCGTGTCGCCCGCCGCGAGCAGATTCAGCGCGGGACCGGTCACCCAGGCGTCGAGTTGCACCCCGGCCGCTTCCGGCCCGAGCGCATCTTCCAGATAGAGCAGGGAGGAGACGGTGGCCAGCCCCTCCTGGATATATCCGTGCTGGTTGGAATCCCCCCCGACCAGAATGCCCCACCACAGATGCGCCACCTCGTGCGCCACCACCGTGGCCAGCCCCTCCGGGTCGTTCTCCCCATACGTCCCGAGCAACGCCGGACCATCGAGAAAGAGGAGTCCCGCCCAGGCGATCCCCAGCGCGCCAGCGGGATCGGTCTGCACCAGATCGATCTCCCGCGCCGGGAGGGCGCCGAAGCGGTCGTTGTAGAAGCGCAGCGCATCGGCGGCGACCGCGAGGGTCTCCTCGCCGATAGCGGGATCGAGGCTCGGCGCGGTCCAGAGCGTCAACAGCGAGCCATCGACCTCCTGACTGAGCGAGGTATGATCGTCGTCGGCAACGATGACGAAATCGCGTGCCGGCCCGGCGATGAACCGCCGCGTGACCGCGCCGTCCGTTGCGCTCTCCGCCGCCACGACGCCGGTGGCCACCACCTCCAGCCCGTCCGGCGCCGTCACCCGCACGTCGAAGAAGGCGCTGGGGGCATAGGTAGGATCGCCGAAGGAGGTCGCCTCTGGCAGCGCCCAGCCATCCTCTTCTTCATAGACCGCCAGGATCGGATGCCAGTCGGCCAGCACCCAGGAGCCATTGGCGGTGTCGCGCTTGAAAATGCCGTAGGAGCCGGTCGAGTCGGCGGGAACCGTGGCCGTGAAATCGAGCGCGATCTCGGCGCTCTCCCCCGGCGCGACCCGCTCCGGCAACGGTACGCGCAACGCGGTGTCATCCAGCGGAGCCAGCACCACGCCGCTGACACCCTCTGAGACAA
>JBGTHI010000314.1:0-2321 GCA_041746295.1 Myxococcaceae bacterium | reverse complement strand
GGAAGCCGGGGGGGCGGGAGCGGCGGGGGGTTGCGGGGGCGCTGCTTTGGCTTCTGCCCCGACCATTCCCAGGGCGAGCGCGAGAGAGAGAAGGGTATTTTGCATGGCGAGACCTTTCAGTGTTGCGAGGCTGTTTTGAAGAAGAGTCGCGGGAGCGGTCTAGCACGGTCCATACGCTGGCGATGGGCCTTCTTCGCCGGCTGTCTGGGATTGAGCGCGGGAGCCGCCGAGCGTTCGATGCCAGGGTTTCAGGTCCAGGAGCACCGACTGAAGAACGGGATGGTGTGGCTTCTGGTCTCCCGGCCCCAGGCGCCGGTCTTCACCGCTTACTTGCGAGTCAAGACGGGAGGCCTGGACGAAGAACCAGGCGCTACCGGGCTGGCGCACCTGTTCGAGCACATGGCCTTCAAGGGAACGCCCACGTTGGGGACGCGGGACTTCCGGGCGGAGAGGCCGCTGCTCGTCCAGATCGCCGAGGTGGGCGACCGGGTAGCGTTCCTGGAGCGAAAAGGAGACGGCGGATCGGAGCTCGCCGAGCTTAAGCGCCGGTTGGCGTCGCTGCAGAAGGCGCACGACGAGCTGACCGACGAGAATGCGCTGCTCAGTCTGCTGCAGCTCAATGGCGCCAACGGTCTCAACGCCACCACCAACAAGGACCTCACCAGCTACTACGTGAGCCTTCCGCGCAACCGGCTCGAGCTCTGGGCGCTGCTGGAGGCCTCCCGCTTCGCTTCGCCGGTGCTGCGCGACTTCTACAAGGAGCGGGACGTGGTGATGGAGGAGCGGCGGATGCGGATCGACTCCAATCCGGACGGCGCCGCGTTCGAGGAGCTGAACGCGGTGGCGTTCACCCAAAGCCCGTATCGCTGGCCGACGGTGGGCTATCTCGACGACCTGCGCGCGATGACGGTGCAGCGGGCGCACCGCTTTCACGCCCGTCACTACGTGCCGGCCAATGCGGTGGGCTGTCTGGTGGGAGATTTCAAGATCGAGGAGGCCCGGTCGCTGCTGGAGCGCACCTTTGGCGAGATCCCGGCCGCTGACCCGCCGCCGTCCCCCACCTTCTCCGAAGGGCCGCGGCGATCCGCCCGGCGATCGACCGTCCTCTACGACGCCAAGCCGCGGTGGATGCTGGCCTTCCCCAAACCGACCTTGCCGTCGCGCGAAGACACCGTCTTCGACGTCATCCAGGTGCTGTTGGGGGAGGGGCGAACCGGGCGGCTGTACCGGCGGTTGATCCTCAAGGACCGGCTGGCGCAGAGCGTGGGCGCTTTCACCTCTCCGGGCTCCAGATTGGAGAACCTCTTCACCGTTTCGGCGGTGCCGCTGGATGGCGTGGCGGGGGCGAGGGTGGAGGCGGTAGTGTGGGAGGAGCTGGAGCGGCTCAAACGGGAGCCGGTGCCGGCGGCGGAGCTGGAGAAGGTCCGGAATCGGATCCAGGCGGATCTTACCCGTGCGCTCGACTCGAATCAGGGGCTCGCTTCGACCCTCTCCTACGCGCAGGCGGTGGCGGGGAGCTGGCGGTATGCGGTGGAGCAGCCTTCGATGATCGCCTCGGTGACCGCGGAGGAGATTCAGAAGGTGGCGCGCCAATACCTGGTGAAAGCGGGCTCCGCCACCATTGAGCTGCGGGCTGTCGATGAGAGCCCGGGGAGCCCGGCCCAGGAGCGGAAGCCATGAGGCGCATTGCGTTGCTCGCGGTGATGGGGTTTCTGCTGTGCGAGGCGGCCGCCGGCTGCGCGGCCTCGAGAGCGCTTGGGAGAAATCCGGGGGGTGGGACGGGGCCGTTTGAGGCACTGGACGAGCCCGAAGCCGGCTTCTTCCCGCTGCCGCCTGCGCTGGCGGGAGATCCCCTCAAGATCTCGATCCCGCCCCTGGAGTTCAAGGTGGTGAAACCGGAGAGGGTGCAGCTTGAGAACGGGCTGACCCTCTATCTCCTCCCGGACCATGGCGCTCTCCTGGTCCAGCTCGAGGCATTGGCCTTTGCGGGATCGATCGATGACCCGCCGGATAAGGCGGGACTGGCCGACCTGACCTTCTCGCTGATCTCCTCTGGCGGAGCGGGAGCCCTCAGGGCAGATGACCTGGATGACACCTTCGAGCGTCTGGGCGCCAATGCCTCCAGCAGCGCGGGCGAGGAGCTCTCGTCGGTCAGCGTGAATCTCCGGAGCGGGGATCTGGAGACGCTCCTGCCGATCTTCGTCCAGCTCCTCCGTCAGCCGCGCTTCGCGGCCGACCGTTTGGATTCCTTGCGCGCCCGTTACCGGGAATCGGTCCGCAGGCGACCCGACAGCCCGGAGGGTCTGGCGGCGCGAGCGGTT
>JBGTHI010000313.1:0-5252 GCA_041746295.1 Myxococcaceae bacterium | reverse complement strand
GATTCGGTTGACGAACTTCGAAGGAGCGCCGACCTTCTCGGCAGAATCGAGCGGAGCGTGAAATGAATGCGGGAGGAACCAAGCTGCGGGAGGAGATAGCCAGGACTCGAGAGGAAATTACTCTCTCCACTCAGGTGCTTCGGGACAGCCTGTCCCGACAGCTCGACTGGCGGGAGCAGGTGCGCGGGCGGCCTCTGTTGTGGTTGGGGCTGAGCTTCGCGTTGGGCTGGGTTTTGGGCAGGGGATATAGCTATCGAGGCGCCAAGCGCGCGAATTGAGGAGCAAAGACAATGGAGACGAACCCTTCGCAGTATCTCGAGGACAAAGCCCGCGCGTTGCAGGCGAGTGCCGGTCCGGAGGTGGGGGAGCTCAAGAAGAATCTGGCCGAGCTCAACTCCCGCGCCTTGCAGCTGATTAAGGAACGACCCGGCGCCTGCCTTTTAGGAGCGTTGGCTCTGGGCTTTCTGGTCGGTCGGCTCGTTTCCCGCTGACTCTTTTGGGAGAGAACATGGACAAGCAAGAGAACGGAACTTCGAACGGAGCGTACTCGGGGGTTGGGCTGAGCGGCCAGATCGGTCAGCTGGGGAACACGGCACAGCAGCTGATCTCGGAAGCTCGGGACGCAGTGAGAGGTTTGCGGGGCAAGCTGGACATCGCAGGACGAATGGAGCGCCATCCCTACGCGATGTTGGCGGGCGCGATCGGCGTTGGCTACATCTTGGGCGGCGGGCTCTTCTCGGGCCTGACCTTTCGACTGATCCAGCTCGGCGTGAAGGTCGCGGCGGTGCCGCTGCTCAAGTCGCAGTTGGTAGGATTGGTGGAGTCGGCATGGTCTCGTTCTCCAGAGCCCCAGCCTACCGCTCAGGCCGGCATCGCCTAGAGCGCTCTTAAGGGCCTGAGATCCCAATCGACGCAAGAAGGAGAGCTGACCATGTGGAGCACCTTGAAGAACCTGGATGGAGATGACGTGCTGGGCTGGGTGGGGCTGCAGGGCCGCCGCACCGCCCTCGATGCGCTGCTGCCCTCGCTGGGGATTTTTGGGGTAGGGCTGCTGGTGGGCGCGGGCGTTGGACTGCTCCTCGCCCCCAAGTCGGGTCAGGAGCTGCGAGAGGATCTTCGCACCCGGATCCAGGGCGCGACTGACGATGTTCAGGGGGCGCTGTCCAGCGTCACCTCGGAGCGCACGCCTAGAGCGGTGTGAGAAAGTTTGTCGAAGGGGGGCGCTGGGCATGGCATTCCCCTGGCCGCCGGCTGATCCGGCGGATGGGGTTTGCCCTGAGCCAGGCCGCGCTGGTGGGCCTGCTGCTGGGCGCATTCGCCTATTTCAGGGTTGATAGGGCGGAGCTGTGGCCGGAGCCGTGGGGCAATGCCGAAGGCTCCGCGACCTCGGCCGCCGAGCGGTCCTGGCTCCTGCGGCTGCGACTCACCTTCGAGAGGTTCGAGGCGGTCTTCTACGATGCCCGGGTGCGCGCCCTGGCCCGGGCCGGAGAACGCCCCGAGTCTCCGGTGGTGGTGGCGATCGATCCCGAGGCGGAGCTCCAATCTCAGCAGACCGACATCACCCCCCTCGGCACCTTTCCCTGGACGCGGTCCATTCTGGGCGGTTTGGTGGGTGAGCTGCTCGACGAGGGCGCCTCGGTGGTGATGCTGGACCTTCCGCTGGGGGGTGGTAGCGCCGCGGTCTGCGCGGCCGCCGAGGTAACCGGTTCGGAGGCGGCCGGCAGCGACGATGCGGTCTTCCGAGAGCGGCTGGAGCCGAAGGGCGTGGGAGCGGTACTTCCCTTTACCTGGGTTTCTCAACCGGGACGCTGGGCCGGTCCGGCACCCACCCCCTACGTCTTCCCGGTGCAGCGGTACGCCCAGCCTTCGGATGCCCGCGCCGCGCTGCGGGCTGTGCTGGCCCACCGCCGACCGGCCTTCCTGGTCCCGCAGGGGAAGGGGGCCGAGCTTCTGGCGGGAGCGACGTCACCCGAGGAGGCTCAGCGGCTGGTCTCGGATCTGAGGCTGGAAGGGGCGTCGCCTGCCGCCATAAGGCCGCTGACTTCGGACGAGCGGCGCCACCAGATTTCGCCACAACAGCTCGGGGTTTCTCTGGCGGAGGTTACGGTGGAGGGGTTGGAGCTCGAACGATTGCCTCGCGCGGGCAACCTGACCTTCCCCGCTGTTGAGGCGATGGCCACCGGCAATCTCTATGGAAGCGTGACCTTGCCGCTGGATGAGGACGGCCGGCTGCGCGGCGTGCCGCAGCTGATTCGGGTGGAGCCGTCCGGGGATCGGCCGCGCGTCCTCCCTTCCCTGGCGCTGGCGGCGGCGATGAAGCTGGCCGGTAGCCGTGAGCTCCGATACCAGAGTGGCCGCCTGTGGGTGGGTCGCTCCTATTCGATCCCGATGGACCGCAGCGGGTACAGCCTCCTCCGGTGGAATGCGGCGGACGTGGGGACCGGCCCGCGCGGAACGCTCAAGCGCGATCTGTCGGCCTGGCGGATCGCCACCAATTGGGCCGATGCGATTGCCGGACGCATCCCTCACTACCAGAACGACCTTCAGGATAGGCCGGTCGTATTCACCCGCAGCGGCTTAGCAGCGGGGGGAGGGGGACCCCTTCGCGACACGCCGGTCGGCGCACGCCTGGGCTCCGGCGCGATCTGGGGACAGGCGCTGGCCAACATCATCGCCTCCTCGGGCATCGCGCGAGCCGAGCCGGCCTGGGACTTCTGGGCCACCGTCCTGATGGCCTTCCTTGGCGCGGCCCTGGCGCTGATCTTCAGCCGCAGCTTTCGCTCCTGGCGGGGGGTGCTGCGCTACTTCTCGGGACTGGCGATCGCGGCGCTCTTCTACCTCGCGTACGCGTTTCACCGATTTGTGGACCACCAGCAATGGGTCTCGGTGGCCGGTCCCTTAAGCGCCCTCGGCCTGTCCTTCGCCGCGACCACCGCCTACGCCTACCGCACCGAAGCCCGGATGCGCCGCTTTGTCGGACGGGTGCTCGGGCGGTACGCGACGCTGGACATGTTGCGCCGGGTAGACCGGGATCTCTCGCTGATGCGCCCCTCCCGGCGGACGGTGACCCTGCTCTTCTCCGATATCGAGGGCTTCACTCAACAGGCGAGCCATGTGACGCCCGAGTCGTTGGTGGCGCTGCTGCATGAGTACCTCAACGATGTGACCGAGATCGTCCGGGCCCACGGCGGCGTGGTGAGCGAGCAGATCGGCGACGCGGTGATGGCCTTCTGGGGCGCGCCGATAGCCGACGAGAGCGATGCGCGACGCGCCTGTGAAGCCTTGATGGAGCTCCAGGCTTGGGTGGACGAGCGGCACAAGGATTGGGAAAGGCGCCTTGGCTTCAAGGTCCGGCTGCGCTTCGGTCTCTACACCGGTGAGGCGGTGGTGGGAGACATGGGCTCTGATCTCAAGCCGCACTACACCGTGATGGGAGACGCGGTGAGCTTCGGTCTCAAGCTGGTGTCGGCCAACCGGACCTACGGGACGGCGATTCTGGCCGGCCCACAGACCCGCGCGTCAGCCGGGCCGACGCTCACCTTCCGCGAAGTCGACCGGATCATGCCCTCCTTCGGGACGGATCCGGTATCGGTCTACGAGCTGTTGGGCAGGACCGACGGTTTGACCTCCAAGGACCGCGAGGGGCTGGGCCGTTTCGAGAACGGGTTAGCGCTTTACCGCGAGCAGCGTTTCATCGAGGCGCAGTTGGAGTTTCTGGCCTGTTTGGAAGCCGGCGACAGCGTTGCGGCCCTCTACGTGCAGCGCTGCGTGGAGTATCTGGAGGTACCGCCCTTCCCGGAGTGGGACGGCGTCTACGAGCGCAGGAGGTAGGGCGTGGCAGGGGCGCTCGCCATCAAGCTTGCGGCCGGTTGAGCCGCCTCTATCGAGGTGGCGGCTTCGCTCAAGACAGGCGCGAGCCGTCGGCTCTCCCTGCGATTCAGGATCGAGCTAAGGGTAATGCTGGCAGCGGTGAAGGTCGCGATGAGCCAGCCGATGCCGGCCAATCTCTGGATGGGCGCTCGAAAAGCCCCCACGGTCTTGTAGCCGGCGAAGAGCGAGGCGATGCTGCCTGCCAGGGCCACGAGCGCCAACTTGCCGGCGCCTCCTTTCTCCTCCAATGCCTTGGAAGCGACGCGCAGCTCGCTGGGTGATGCGCCGCTGGAGCGCAGCGCGGCCACTTGCTGGCTCTTATCCGGGGACGAGACGCCCTGGGCGATGCTGGGGTCCACGAAGGTCTCGGACGCGACCTTTTCGAGAACGCCGACACGCCGCTTCTGCGAGCTGGAGGTAAGGGCCATGGGATCCTCTAGGAGCGCCTGGCCTGCGAGTTCAAGGGCGGAACGTGCGAACTGTTCAGCGCACGAGGCGCCGGTCGGGGGGCAGCGGCTCCCGGCGAGCGCTCCTTGTCTCGAACGCCATGGGCTTGTTGCATTGGGGGCAGTTCATTGCACCTTCCTTCAGGCCGACCGGCGCTGCTTCGGTGCCGACCGCCGACGCCGGGGCTGTGCATCCATGGCCATTCGGAGAATCCGATTGAGGCGAGTCTGATAGCCCCGCCCGAAGGAGCGGAGCCAGGCAAGGACGTCCTCATCCAGCCGGATGGTCAACTGCTTCTTGGCAGGAGGCCATGCCACCGTCGCCTTAGTCAGAAACTCTTTTCCCAGGGGAGGGATGTCCGAGTAGTCGATGGTCCGGTCGTTGAGACGATCAACCCGCGCTAAGTCGCTTTTCGTAGATCTCTTTTTCACGTCGGTTGGCCTTTCTCATCGAGATGATGCGGTTTGCCACTCCGCGTAGGGTATGGGCGATTGCCACTGCTCGCCCATCCAGCAATCCCAGCGTGATGAACCGCTCCTCCCCGTAGTCGACCCGGTCGTCCTCGAAGGTGACGCACGGACCTGCGAAGACGGTGGAGGCATCTTCGAATCGGAGACCATGCTTTTCATAGTTGCTCCGGTTCTTGGCTTCGTCCCATTCATAGCGCAAGTGTAGCTCGTGTTGTAGTTACAGGCCTAGGCCTGCTGCTTCGGTGCCAAGGCGATTCCATCCTTGGGCAGAATCTGCTTCTGGCCGTGGGCGTGAACCGTGTTCCAGATGCAACTTCAGTGGGATGTCGTTGCCGCGGTGCGATTGGTAGGGCGCCTGACGCGCCGCCAGCCTACGCCGTACCGTCATCTCGCTTCGCCGGTGATGGCACCATCGCCGACCGCTCGATCCACTCCTCGACCGGCCGGTCCTCCTTGAGGTGCTCC
>JBGTHI010000312.1:0-7435 GCA_041746295.1 Myxococcaceae bacterium | reverse complement strand
GCAGCACCGGGAAGTGCTTCACACCCACCTCACCACCGAGTCGCAGCTTCTCTCCGAGGATCCGCGTCTCAAGTCGACGCTCGGCACGCCCGGCATTGACAGTGGCACGATTCTCGACATCCTGAAGGATTTGCATCGACTCTCGGGCATCGAGCTGATCGCGGTGCTCTCTCCCGCGGGTCGGGTGGATGCGGTGATCGGCGCTGAGCAGTACGCCGGTCTGGACCTGAGCACCTCTGCCGGCGTGAAGACCGCGCGCTCGCGCGACGGTGTGGCGCTGGTGAACTGGGTCGATGGCGAGCGTGTGTTCGAGGTGGGCATTGTCGCGCTCCGTCTTGGGAACCGCGTGTTGGGATACCTGGTGCTGGGCGGTCCGCTGGACCGGCAGGTGCTCGACAAGGTCGCAAATCTTTCCGGCGCGTCGGCCGCACTTGCAGTTGAAAATAGAATAGTAAATACTTCACCCGCCGATTCGCTTGAGCAGTTCAGAAGTCTCTCGCTTCAGAATCGTTCCGGAGCCGCTTCATTCCATTCGTTGGGCGGTGTCAGCTACGCATCCCGCGTCACCACGATTCCTCAGACCATTCCCACGGTACAGTTCGCAGCAATCTCCCCCAGTCGGCCGTCGTCCAGTGTAGCAAGTCTGTTGTGGGCTCCACTTCTGGTGGCCGTCGGTTTCGCGGTCTTCAGCCTGTGGCGCAGCTTCGCTTCAGGACCCCGTCGTTAAAAATTCCACACCTCATAGGAAGTGATCATGACACAGCGCTCTCGTGTGCGTTCGTTGGGTCTTGTCGCAGTTCTGACTGCAAGTGCGATGGCGATGCACTGCGGTCCAGGCTCCGACAACCTGGCATGCAGTGATCAAGGTTGTAATTTCTCCGATGACGAATGGACCCGGCTGCAGAGCCTGGCCAATCTTCCCGAGACACCGCCGGATGACCCCAGCAACGAGTTTGCGAAGAATGCCGCGGCCGCGACGTTGGGTCAGAAGTTCTTTTTCGATACGCGATTCTCGGGCTCCGTGGGCGGTAGGGACAACGCCGGCCGTCAGATGCCATTTGCGCGTGGGACGGTCGGTTCGGCCACTTCGGCGGTCTCGTGCGCCAGCTGCCACAATGGCTTCCGCGCTGGCATCGACGACACCTCGGTTCCCGGCCACGTTTCGGTCGGAACCGGTTGGTTCGACACCAACGCGCAGGCGACAGTGAACACCGCCTACAACTACATGTGGAATTGGTCGATGCGGACCGACTCCCTCTGGGCGGTGACGCCTCCGACCCTGGAGAATCCGGTCGCGATGAACGGCACCCGAATGGGTGTCTACTGGGTGCTCAACGACAGGTACAAGGCGGAGTACAACGCCGTTTTCGGCGCAAAGTATCCCTTCCCTGAGATCGCCGGCGCCAGCGCTTCGAATCCAACTGGTGCGGGCGTGACCCTCGACGCCAATAACCGCCAGTGCGTGCTGGTCGGCGGCGTCTGCCCGCCGGCTTGCCGCAATGTCGCCAACGGCGGCGGCTGCTGGCCGCGTTTCCCGCTGAACGGAAAGCCGGGCAACAGGGCCGGCTGCCAGTCCACCGACACCACCGAGCCGCACGGTGACGCCTGGGACTGCATGGATGGCCCGGACAGAGTTCTGATCAACCGCCTCTACGCCAACTTCTCCAAGGCCCAGGCGGCCTACCAGACCAAACTGGTCAGCCGGAACGCTTCGTTCGACCAATGGATCAACGACGGCGCTGGCGGATCGACCGCGATCAGCGCGGCGGCCCAGCGCGGTGCCAAGCTCTTTGTCGGCAAGGCCTCCTGCATCGACTGCCACAGTGGCCCGATGCTGTCGGACTTCAAGCCGCACAACATCGGCATCCCGCAGGTGGGGCAGGCCGGCGTTCCCTCCGAGCTCGAATGCCCCGCCAGCACTCTCCCCAATCCTCCATGCGACTGCGTCAACGGCGTCAAGTGCTGGCCCTGGGGTTTCTGGGACGGCATGACCCGCGTCAAGAGCTCGCCCTGGCGCCGGGACCTGGCCTTCAGCGACACCAAGGACAACGTCGCTGGCCAGCGGCCTGAGTTCTACAACATCACCTTCACCGACGACCTGAAGGGCCAGTGGCGGACCGCGCCGCTGCGCAACGTCGCGCTGACCCCGCCCTACATGCACAACGGCTACTTCAAGACGCTGGAGGAAGTGGTCTGGCACTACAACACCGGTGGCCTCACCAGCGGCTTCTCCGGCACCAAGTCCAAGCAGATCCGTCCTCTGGGTCTGACCGACCAGGAGCAGGCCGACCTGGTGGCGTTCCTCCAAACCCTCACTGGCGAGAAGATCTCGGCTGCCTTGGCCACTTCTCCCGTCCTGCCGTAGTGGGAGCCAAAATAACCATGAACGCAAAGACCCTTGCTCGTCGCTTCACCTCCCGAAGCACGTTGTCCTCTTGGGCCCTGGCGGCGGTTGTGGCCGCCAGCCCGACCCTCGCAGCGCCCCGAGTGCCACAAGTATTTCCGCTGACAGTGGCAGCTGAGCCGCAAGCTCCGCAAGCTCCGGCAGAAGAGCTTTCGGATGAAGAGCGCATTGAGCAGCTGGAAGACAAGGTCTCCGACCTGGACGAGAAGCTTCGCGTCCAGCAGGAGACGTCGATCAAGCCAGTCTCGAACATCCGCGTGTTCGGGTACAGCGACGTCGGCTTCTTCGTTCCGACCGGAGACGGCTCGGGTACCCGGCAGGACTTCGGCCACACGGTGTTTCCGGAGTTCGCCAACCGGTTCGCCTGGGTCTTCCTGGGCGACCTGTTGGCTCCGATGGTCAACTCCCGCGGCGAAGTGGCCGACCTGGGTGACCTTCCGAACGCAAACCGGTACGACCCGATCAACTCCAACGGCGCGCCGGGCTTCATCGTCAACGAGTTCAAGCTGGGCGTGACCGGAGCGCTCGCCGAGCGCGTCCTCTACACCACCAGCGTGAACTTCACGCCGCGCAACGGAGCCAACTTCTCCCTGGGCGACGTGCTGGACCTGGACATCGCGCAGATCGAGTGGATGCCCTTCGCCAACGGCAAGACCTCCGTCTTCGTCGGTAAGTTCGACTCGGTGATCGGTATCGAGTACCGCGAGCGCCGCTCGGACCAGCGGTTCGGCATCGTGCCGACCCTGATTCAGCGCTACACCTCCGGCACCCCGATTGGCCTCAAGGCCCGGACCAAGCTGTTCAACGACCGGCTGGTCGGTGCGCTCTCGCTCACCAACGGCAGCTCCAGCGTGGAGCGGTTCCACTTCTACAATGAGATCGACACCAATGCAGCCAAGACGGTGAGCGGTCGCCTGTCGGTCAGGCCCCCGCTGTTCGGCTTCGGAAACCTCGAGATCGGCCTCTCCGGCCTGTACGGAGCACAGGACAACGCGCTCAGCAGCAACAAGTACAGCAGCCTCTGGGGCCTGGACATGATCTACGAGCTGCACCGCTTCACCCTAAAGGGCCAGTTCCTCAAGGGTGCGCAGCCCGGTCTCCCGTCGGACAACGTCTACTCGCTTAAGCTGCATGGAGGCGGGTACCTGGAAGGCAACTACATGATCCTTCCCTGGCTGGGCGTTCTCCTCCGCGCAGAGGCGCGCAACGCGGTCGTGACCCTCGGAGACGAGCGCGCGTACATCACCAAGTCATGGCGCTGGGTGACGGGTGCTCGGGTCGTCTTCAACCAACACCTCGTCTTCAAGGCCGAGTACGTGCACAATGGCGAGTACGGTCGCATTCCGAAGATTGCGAACGATGTCTTCACCACCTCCTTCCTGGCGATGTTCTGACCTTGAGGCCCCTCATGTCCCATCGTAAGTTTTGGTCCACTGCTGTCGCCCTCTGCCTGGCCTTCTCGCCCGCGCTCGCCGCGGACAAGGCCGCCACCAAGTCCGGTGGCAAGTCCGAGCCATCGCTCACCCAGCTCCAGGACGAGCTGCGCGAGACGAAGGCGCTCCTCCTCAAGATGATCCAACAAGATCAGGAGAGGAACGAGCTGATGATGAAGCTTCTGGGCCAGAGCGGAGCGGCGCCTGCCGGCGCGGCTTCGTCTCCAGGGACCGAGGCGCCTGGCCGCACCGAGAAGACAGAGAAGCCCAAGGCCGCCAAGAAGGCTGCGGTCAAGGAGTCCACCGCCACCGTCACCGGTCGGGTGAACTTCCAGGGCCGCCGCGAGGGTGATGCCTATGTCTACATTCAGGACATCAAGGGCAACTCGGCCAGGGGTCAGAACGTGGAGATCCAGCAGAAGGACAAGCAGTTCTTGCCGAGGTCGATCGCGGTCCAGAGGGGCACCAAGCTGACCTTCGCGAACTACGACGCGATCTTCCACAACGTCTTCTCGCTCGCCCCGAGCAACAAGTTCGACCTGGGTGCGTACCAGGCGGGCGAGGCGCCGCGTTCCGTGGTCTTGACCCAGCCGGGCGTGGTCGACGTGTTCTGCAACATGCACTCGGGCATGAGCGCCAGCGTGCTGGTGGTGCCGAACAGCCACTTCGCCAAGGTAAAGCCGGACGGCAGCTACCAGCTCTCCGGTGTGCCGGTGGGCCAGCACCGCGTGGTGGCCTGGATGCCCAACTCCGAGGCACAGTCGCAGGACATCCAGATCGGCGAGAGCGGCGGGTCGGCGAACTTCGCGCTCCAGAGCAACGAGCCGAAGCAGCACACCAACAAGTTCGGCCAGCCGTACGGCTCGTACGGTGACTAGGGAGTCCGGCATCGGCTCGACCTTTGTGCCAAAAAGATCGATAGACGATCTTTTCCGCACAAAGGTTAATGGGCTTGCATGCCGCCGCTTCGAGATCCTCCTAGTTTAAGCTGCTTGGAGAGCTGGATCGAGCCCCGGCACCCGATAGGGTGGCCGGGGGGTGACGGCCTCTTCCATAACTTTTCTGCCGATGGCAATTGGTTCAAGGCCAGCGCGAGTGAGGTTTCGCCCCTCAATGAGAGGGCTGCGTGGAGCCGGGTCGAGGAGATCGATCGCGCAACCCGCCTCCCCCTCGAGAATACGGGGTTACAGGTAGTTCGCGGAAGTGCTCGCCTCTATGAGTACCTGCCTTTGATAAGCCAACCTCACCAGGGGTATGAAATTGTGACGGCTGGGGATGGTCGTCAGACGGTCCGGATGCTGG
Source organism: Myxococcaceae bacterium (assembly GCA_041746295.1). GTDB lineage: Bacteria > Myxococcota > Myxococcia > Myxococcales > Myxococcaceae > JBGTHI01. The sequence goes on along the minus strand of JBGTHI010000312.1, from coordinate 2,296 downwards.
AGCCCGACGAGCCGATTCCGGCGGAGCACAGGTATTCCTCCCCATAGGATCGTGTCGCTTATCAGGTGCCCGGCAGGTTGCTGCGGAGTGGGCTCCTACAAGAGGGCGGGAGGGGGAGGTTGTCGCTACGTTGCTTGCGGGTAGCCTCATGCGCCGTCGGCGCGAACGGGCGGGGTTCCTTGGTTTGCCACTTGGCGGCGGGCAGCGGACTCGTTGGCTCTGCCCTTGAGGCGCCAGATTTGTAAAGCAGCCGCGATCCGCGCGGCGGAATGACGAATCTGCCGGTATGGTGAAGGTTGTCACGCTCAGCCCGACTCGGTCTCGATGCGGTTCGCCGGATGGGGCCGGCCTCGGCCGAGCAGCCTGGACGGCCCTCGGAGGTCGTTAGTTCCGTGGCGATGCCCTCCCCATCGAGGCGCCCGATCAGCGGTCACAGGAGGGCAATCGCGTCTTCCGGCTCGGCGCGCGCTGATTTCGGAACGAGTGTGCATAGCGCGTCGGAATCCGACGCGGCAGGCTCAGTCGTTAACGATCACATGCGCGTCTGTGATCAGGCCACAGCTCGCCTCGGAGCCCTCGCAAGGTCTGGTGGTCACAGGGAGGGAGGCGTTCAAGCTCTCCCCGTGGATGAGGGGGCAGATCCCGCCCGCTCCCATTGAACCGCCGCGCCGAGGTCTCCCTTCAAACGTAGGAGATACCTTCCCCCCCCCGGCTCCCCATTAAGGCCCCCGCCCGAACCCGCGAGACAACCGCGACCCTCAAGGCAGATTCGCGCTTCCGAACAGGTTTTCCGGATCCAGCGCGGCCTTCAGCCCCCGTGACCAAGCAAGCAGCGCCGGCGACATGATCCTCGGCATGAACCCCCGCCGCAGCTTGCCCACCCCATGGTGGTGCGACAGCGTCCCTCCTGCCAGCAGCACTTCGTCGCGCGCCGCTCGCTCGATCTCCCCGTAGACCTCGGAGGGCCGCTGCACCCCTTTGATGCTGCAGCCGTAATAGAAGTAGACGCAGACTCCGGAGGGATAGACCTGGGTCACCCGGCAGGTGATGAACGGGTTCCCCGGCAGCCCGTGCTTCCTGTGCTCCGCCGCCAGGCGCGCCTTCACCCGGCTGCAGAGCGCCGCCGCGTCGCTCCAGGCCACTGACGTCTCGAAAGACTCCGCCAGGACTTGATGGTCCATCACGAAGTCGCGGATGTAGGCGATGCCGTAGGTCAGTTGGTAGCCCCTCTCACCGTTCGCGCCGCCCCCTTTGAGCCCACCGTGCGCCTTGGCAATCCGGTACAGCGCCGACTCCTGCGCCTGCACCTCCGCCCGTGTTCCCTCGAACACCAGCGTGGCGGCGGTCATTTTCTGGGGATCGAACCCCTTTACCCGGGTTACAAACCACTTCTCCAGCGCCGACTTGCGCGCCCCCCAGCCGCTGCTTGCGGGCTTAAGCGCCTGGCCAAACTGGAACTGGAGGTTGTCCACCAGCCGAACGCTCGCCGGCACCACGCCTTCGCGCGTGATCTGCCGCATGAAGGCCAGGCCGCTGTCGAAGTCGGGGAAGATCACCGACCCGTACCGCTGCGCTTCAGGCAGCGGTGAAAGGCGGACCACCGCCGAGGTGATGATCCCCAGGGTTCCTTCCGAGCCGAACCAGCACTGGCGCGGGTCGACCCCCACCGATTCCCGGGGGCCGGTCGAGGTGCGCTCCACCGGGCCGGCCGCCGCCACCCCGCGCACGTCGAGCACCAGCTCCTCGATATTGCCGTATCGGTTCTTCTTCAGTCCGCTGGCCCGCGTGGCGATCCAGCCGCCCAGGGTGGAGAACTCCACGCTGTCCGGCTCGTGCCCCAGGGTGAAGCCGTGGGCCCGCAGCCCTTCCACCAGGGTGCGGCCCACCGCGCCGGCCTGGATTTCGGCGGTGCGGTTCTCCGGATCGATCCAGAGGATCCGGTTCATCTTGCGGAGGTCCACCGAGATGATTGGGCGGCGCTCCTCCTTCGGGCACTTGAGCGCGTCGGTGACGTTGGTGCCTCCGCCGTAGGGAATCAGACAGGCGTCGTGTTGCCGCGCCAGCGCCACCAGCGCCTCTACTTGCTTCGCTGACTCGGGGTAGACCACCCAATCCGGGATCCGGGCCAGACGGCCGTGCTTCACCGCGTAGATCTCCTCCTGACTGTGGCCATGCCCATGCCGAAGGCGGATCTCCGGCGCCTGGGTCACGCCTTCCGACGAGAGCAGCTGTTGCAGCGCCCCGGCCAGCGCCGGCGCCTCGACCGGCCCCCGGGAATCGGTGGGGGTCGACCCGC
>JBGTHI010000311.1:0-2473 GCA_041746295.1 Myxococcaceae bacterium | reverse complement strand
TCTCGAAGAGGGGAGTCGCGATGCCCTGCTCGCCTGCCCAATACTCGCGGGCTCGGGCGATGGTGCTCGCCGGAGGAATACTGCTAGCAAGCAAGTGCATGTTTGCCCGGTGCGCGGGCTGTCCTTCTATGCGGACGATCGGAGCAGCGAGGTTCCCGCCATAGGAGTGGCGAAAGGCTCTCGCTTCCGCCAAGTGCTCGAAGCCGAAGACGGCTTGAAAACGCGAGATGAGCGTCGGGAACTCCGCAAGTCGGATCTGCTCGAACAACATCTCCAAGAAGATGTCGCGAGTCCATTCAGATGGCTCGACCAGATAGCGCATGCCCATCCGCGTTACGCCCCCGGCATATGCCACATTTAGGTCTGGAACTCCGTGCGGTGGGGGAGTAGGTACTGGCAAAAGATTCAAGACCGCCTGCGGCGCCAACGAGCCCGTGCGGTCGAGGTGGAAGAACTCAGGCATGGTCAGTTTCAATCTAATGCTCGGTTAGGAACGGTCGTCGTGAGCGCTCGTAGGAGACTCGTGTTCATCGAAGCCCATGACCGGCATCACAACCTCGCCGGGAAGGTCTCCCTTGACCCCGGCCGCGGTGGCACGCCATCTTCCGATGAGGTCTTGACCTTCCCACTTGGGAGGCAATACGACGATCAGCTCTTCGAGCCGATGCTTACTCCGAGGCCGCACCGTCAGAGGAGGAAACCGAACGAGGAGGGTGCCATCTGGCTCGGCTTCCAAATCAACATGGCTGATAGCGGGGAATAAATCGTCACGTATCGAGGCGAGGATGGTCCTCTCGCCCCACATGACCGGTTCCTTAGGGGGGTCGAAGTAGTTGGCTGCCGCTTCGGCGGATGTGTGAATCTCGTCCCGTGATATAGGGAGGCTCAGTTCGACCACGACATCCGTGTATCCGTGGTCAGAATCGTTGATGATCATCAGCTGAAAGCTGCTCGGCTCAGAGCGCGAAAGCGAGTCGGCAACGAACGCCCACCAGCGGGCCTTACAGTCATCTATGAAGGTCTGTACTTCGACCGCGTAATCGTCAGGGCGCCGGGACTCAGAGACGCTGAGCGCGAGTATGGATGACCAGTCGCGACGAGAGCTGGGCAGGCTCCCTAACAGCTTGCGATGGCACTCATCCAAGTATTCGTCGCGCTTCTCTTCGTCCAGTAGACGCTCAGCAACGGCATACAGGTCGTCCGTGTTTGCTACAAGGTCGAAGTCGAGTCCGGGCTCCTCGGTCGTACCGGCCCTCAGGCGGTCTTGAAGCATCCTCATCTCCTGCGCTGAGGCGGGTTCGGAGATGCCTGATCTACGGACGAAGACGGTGCCTTCACGGATCGTTCCTGAGGCATCACCACCCGATGTCTGCATGGCGAAGATCGGGTCGCCTGCCGCTGGCGCATCAACGTCGAGAACGAGGATCGAGTCCTTGCCGAGTTGGACGTAGTGGGGCTGGTAGCGCAGCTCGGGCTCGACATAGCGCTCCAACCAGCGCTGGATGTCAGCGGCATCCCATGTTGGGACGCCAGGCGCCTGTCCGGGCTCGACGCCAAGGAGGAGGTAGGCGTGGCCACCGTAGGTGCGGCCAGCACGCGAGACTTCGCGGTTGGCGAACCCGATCAGCTGTTTGGCGGTCTTCGCTGCGTCGGGCCGCGAGGAGAGGTCATACCCGACCTTCCATTCGAGCGACCCGTTCTCTTGCAACGCCGGACTTCCAAAGACGTACTCGACCAGCGCTAGCCGGTCGAGCGGCTTCGCCAGCGGGGCGGAGGTGTCAGGCGGATCGGATGTCACGTCCGTTCAGGGTTGCATCTGGAACGGAGGCGTTGTGGTCGCCTTGGGCTCCCGGTTAGGGAACGCGTCGCCAGCCAAATAGGCCTCCACACCAGAGCGCACGTCCTGGGCTTCGATTAGCCAGGTATCGGCGTGTTCGCTACCCACTGCCGCTAGACGGACCTCCTGGACTCGCTTAGCCCACTGGTACAGACCAGCGGCTACACGGCCCGAGGCCCAGCTCTCACGGCCCCGGTAACGCTCATCCAGCTCGCGCAGGGCCTCGCGGGCCTCATCCACAGCTTCGGCGCTCGGCTGGTGTCGGTCCAGGCGGCAGTTCAGACGGAAGATTTTCGGAAGGCGCCGCTGCAACCAACTCTCGCCGCCCACGTCTTCTAGGTAGCGGCGCATACCGTCGAGATCAACCGCTGGCCGGGCGATCAAGAACACCTGAGGGGTTGTCTCTCGCATCGGGCCTTCCGGTTCGTAGCTGGCCAGGTTGCGGCAGGTGGCTTACGCGGATCACCTTGCTGCTCAGGAACCTCCGCAGCGAACGAGGGAGACGAATCGGCTGTCAGCTGCACACCAGCTTCCGCCATGGGCGCCGCGAGAATCGCGCCACTTCGTACGGGAGGCGGAGCTCCCGCCCGCCTCTATCCCCTCGGCGCCAAGAAGGTCGTTCTTTGTGGTCTGCCG
>JBGTHI010000310.1:0-6512 GCA_041746295.1 Myxococcaceae bacterium | reverse complement strand
CGGTCAGGACGTGCAGGCGCTGCGCCTGACCCGCGAGAGCCGGCACCGTGGCGTTGGGGTCGTCGCTCATGCGGGCGTGGGCGTGGTCGTGCGCGCCTGCGAGGTAGGCGGTCAGGCCACCCCGCAGGGTCTGGGCGACGTACCCGTGCTCCGCGACCAGATGGTCCAGCAGCGCTCGGGGCTCGATCGGATGGGGCTCGTGCGGGATGATGGGCATGGCAGGTGGTCTCCTTCACCTGTCCGGCCCCGGGGGTGTTGGCGCACCCGCCGGGGCGCTGCGGTCGGAGCTACGGGGCGGCGGTCACCTCCGTGATGTCGGAGAGTGGAACCCGCCGGATGGCCGTCTCGATCGGGTCGCCCCGGTCGTCGAAGCCGAAGATGGCCTCGACGGCGTCGGTCAGAAGGCGGGTGACGATCCCCACGCGGACGATGCACCCCTCCTGCACCGTGATCTCATCACCGGGCGTGAGGCAATCGCGCGCCATGGCGAGCCCCTCCTCGGGTGTGGGCGGTCGGGTGGTCATCGATTTCTCCTCGTCGCTGGCGTGCGTGCGCGTCGGAGGGTGGGTCGTGGGGGAGCCGGGACTAAGGACTAACTCCGGGTTTGGTTCTTACCTACTAGGGTCCCGCGTAGTGCGTCGGTGAGGTGTGGATGGACCCCGGGGCGTGGGGTATCGTGGGCAGCGGTCGGTGTTCGTGCGGACACGCTGTGTGTGCTACGCTGACCTCGCAACACACGCGCTCGAACAAGATCCACACTTGCCGCCCCTACCGCGGGATCCCTCGGACGTGAAGTCTCAGGTGCGCGGGCGGCCAGCGCGAAGTCATGACGGAGGTGCGCAGCGGCGCGCCCTGACTTCGGAGCTGGAACAATGAGCAATGGCACAACGACCACCGACTCAAGCGAGGAAGACCCCTACGACTACGCCGCGCGGTGGCTGGCCAAGTGGCTGAACGACTTCGCCGGACCGTGGAGCGCGGTAGGAATCGACGGCCGCAGAGGCGAGGTGCGCGCAGATGAGCTAAGCGCTGTGCTGCGGAAGAAGGGCAGCGCGAAGCTGACCACGTTGGTGTTCGACGTGCAGCTGCCGCCTTCTGACTCGATGTTCCACGCCGAAGCGGGAGAGTTGTTCTCCGGCTTCGATGTGACTGTCGCCATCAACCGGGGCTGATTCGCAGAGGAGACCCTCCACACCGCTAGTTCAGGGTGTGGCGGGATTCTGTCCCCGATCGCGCGAAGGTTGACCCTCCAGCGCTCCACGCGGTGCAATAAGCGTTGCGGTGGGCTAAAGCCTAGCTGCATCAGCGTAACGCTTATGCCAAGGGGTAAGTGACTTGAGCAGAGGTCTTGGACCCATTCAACGCTTCGTTCTTGAGCGGCTGGATCAGCTCGAGCGCACGGCTGACCCGAATGACTTTCTCGAGGTCAAACGGAAAGGCATTCCTATCCGGGCTCTTGCCAAAGAACTCTACGGCGAGTTCACGCCCGCTCAATGGTCTTCGATCCGTCAGGGAGTTCGGCGTCTCGTTCGCCAAGGTCGAGCGGAGATCACTACCAATGGACCGCGGGGAGAGTTCTGCGTGCGTCTGCCTTACACCGAGCAGGAGCGACAGGCTGTGGATAAGGAAGATCGTCTGCATTACACCGACCGTCAGTTCGGTCGCAAGTACGGATTACCGCCTGGCACTTTCATCGCCATGCTTGATCGCCAGGATGGCTTATGCGCGATCTGCCTGCGCCCCGAAAGGGCGATGAGGAACGATCGAATCAAGCGACTAGCTCTAGATCACGACCACAAGACGGGCAAGCTCAGGGACCTGCTTTGTGGCAACTGCAACAACGGCTTAGGTCGGTTTGACGATGATCCCGTGCTGCTGAGGGCTGCTGCAGATTACATCGAGCGGCACAGGAGAAGCTAGTTCTCCTTGACCTTCCAGCGCGAGATATCTCATGATCATGCTGCGCATTCGATGTGCGCTGAAGACCCTAACTAGGAGAAGATCACCGAGTATGAGCGAAGACATCTCATCAGCTGATCCTGCGCCCCACGATGGGCCGGACAGCTTCCGGTACCGCACCTCCAATCCCTGGTTCGCCGCTGCGGCGTGGGTGGAAGGGCTAGTTCTCTCTCAAACTGAGATCGAGAACGGCCGCGCCATCTTCGAGTTCGCAGACAGCGGTGACTTCGCTCGGGCGGTCGCGCACCGCATCGAGACGGGATCGGCCGTGGTGAACTTGAAGGTCTTCCGCGAGGCCTTCTTCGCCATGCGCCGTCGGATGGATGATGCGGCCTCCAGTGCACCCCGGACCCGCTGACCGAACCCGTCCGCCCTCAGCTTCCTTCAGCGGGCTGAGCGGCGGACCCGGAGCGGGGGCGCGATCTTCCCACGCCGGCCTCCCGGCGGGTGTCTCCGCTCCATACCATCATCAAGACCGGCTCTCGCCATGCGGGATGTGAGCGGCTTTGAAGTGGTCAACCTCTTCGATCCCGCCACCTGGCAGCGAGCGGACATCAAAGCCCGGCTGTCCAGGGAACGCGCTCACGCCGCCCGACTGCGAAGAGACACCCCGCGCCAACCCCCGCCACCTCGCCCGGGTGCAGACATGACCGAGGCGACGGACGAGGACGGCCACATTCTGCCCGAGCAGCTGGATGACTACCTCGACCACCTCGACTGGGTCCAGGAGAACGAACGCCCGATCGAAGTGGTCGAGCTGACGGTCGTCCGCCACGAGGACACCGAGCCGAAACGACTGAGTCCTCGTCCCCCCGACGAGCTGCTGGAGCACTACCGCGAGGAAGCTTTGCACGGCGACGTGCTGGAGCAGATGCGGGTCGACTGGGTGCGCGAGGAAGCCAAGCGGCGGCGCGGAGCAGCGCAGCGTGACCTGATACCCGAGGACGCTGACCGCAGCTTCGAGGAGTGGGATGCCGATGAATGGCCTCCCGACAACCCGATGATCGAGGGACTACTGGGCGAGAACCACAACCTCATCATCACGGGCGTGCGGGGCTCCGGAAAGAGCTCGCTGGGCTACGAGATAGCGGTCGTCGGAGTCGACGGCGAGCCGTTGTTCGGTCAGCTCCACACCGCCCTGCCGGAGAATGCGAACGTCGGCATCATCAACCTGGAGATGAGCAGACGCGATGTCCGCAAAACGCTGCGGCGGCTCAAGCCCGGCAACAAGGGCCGAATCTTCGTCTGGACCGCGACAAGCATCGATCTCCAAGATCCAGCGCTGATGATGTGGTGCCGAAGACATCGCATCGGGGTCCTGATCATCGACTCCTTGCGTAGGGCAGCCAAGGTCGGAGAGGGCGACCCCAACCCCCACCTTGAGCGTTTCTACCAGGGAGTCGATGAGCTGAAGCATGCCACCGATCTCGCCCATGTCATCTTCATCGCTCATCCACCGAAGCAAGCCCCGGAGCAGGTGCTGGGCGGCATGACCTCGGAGGCATGGACTGACGAGCTGTGGTCGTGGACGGAGGAGTCGAACGGTACGCGCACGCTCAAGCTTAAGAAGAACCGCAACCTCGAGAACCCGAGGGAGAGGTTGACGCTGCGCTGGAATTCTGAGACTGGGCATAACAGCGTGGTCGGTGAAGCTGGCGAAGTGGCGGGCGGCGTCCAGGTGCTGCCCGAGCACTGGGCGCTCGCCGCCGTCATCGAGAACCCCGGCGTCCGAGGAACTGACGCGATGCGGAAGAGGATCCGCACCCTCAGAAACAACTTGAGGTTGCCCGCGCTGAAGACTGCGGAGGGGCGCGCATGGATCACGACCGAGGGAACGCCGAGGGCTTATGAGCCGACGGACCTCGGTAAGGATGAGTACGCGAGGGTCCGCCATGCCCTCGGCTGATCCCCGATGTACCACTCATGTACCAGCTTCGCGCAAATGGTACACGCCACACGGGGCGTCGCTGCAGATGATGCGCCTCAGTGGGGAATGTACCAGCTTCAGCACTCCCGATGTACCAGTGAAATGTACCACTGGTACATGCCTACGTAGCCGCTACGGGGTGGGGTATGTACCAGCATGTACCAGTCATGTACCAGATCGATATGTACCAGTAATGTAATTACTATAGGTACATGGTACATGGTACATATCCTAAAACCGATATTGCGGGGAGAGGAGGGAAACATGATGAAGTCAGTGGCGGAGGAGATGCCGTCCTACCACGAGAGGTTGGTAAGGAGGGAGGGATCAATAGCTCAAGAACAAGGGCAGAGGAATAGGTTTACTTTTGGCTTGTCGGCCATTAGCGATATGTTTCGATTGACGGGATGCTAAGTATTGACTAATCAACTTGTTATCTTATGATGATGATACGAAGCGCATACGGGGCAATACAACTAGACGACAACGAGGAGTGAGGGAATGACCAACATCGCTATGTTGAGGTCGAATCTCGAAGGCGCCGCTCTCTTGGTTGAGATGGCTGTCAAGGAGATCGACCAAGACCGCCTGCGCGCACAGGTGCTGGAACATGACCCCGACATGCATCGCCTGCTGGCAGGTGTGGAGAAGTTGAAAGAGCTTGATCAGATGGGACGAGGGGACTGGGCCCACCATCTTTCAGGCGCATCAGATCGATTCTAGGAGCCGATAGGTGATGCGCTGCATCGATCATCATGCGCGCACTGCAATTGTCCTAGGGATGACTTGGGACGCCTCCGAATGCGCCCCCCGCGCGCGATGCGCGATCGATGATGCGATCAGAACGAAGGAGGGTGTGGGATGAACGAACTGAGGCATGAGGCCGCTGCCCAGGCCGTGGTTCGCCACCAAGATGCCATCTTTGCCGACATGGATGGGCTGGAGCAGTTCGGTCCGCCGATGGATCAGGCGGGAAAGTTCCGCGCTCAGCACATCTACGGGCGGATGATCTCGAAGCAGCTACTCATCGTTGAGATCCTCGAGCGTGAGTTGGGGAGTTGCGAGACCGAGGATCGCGAGGCCAGGGAGAAGATCCGCGCGGCCGCCGCCCCCGAGGACGACGAGTGGGACGTGGGGACCGTGGACTTCACGCCCGAGGCTCACGCGGTGAGAAGGACGAGGAAGGCGCTCGAGGGGTCGCGCCAGGCGCTGGCGCAGTTCGAGCGGGAGCGCGAGGTCTTGCGCCCGGAGGTCGGCGGATGACACGCGCCTTCGGCTACATCAGGGTCAGCACCGCCGACCAGGCGAGCGAGGGCTACAGCCTGGACGACCAGCGCAGGCGTATCGCGGCCTACTGCGAGGCTCAGGGGTGGGAGCTGGCCCGCATCCACGCCGACGAGGGTGTGAGCGGCGCCAGCAGTGAGCGGCCGGCGTTCGCCGAGATGGTCGAGGAGGCACTGGCGAGCGGTGGTGACAGCGCAAGCGCGGTGACGAAGATCGTCTTCCTCAAGCTGGATCGCCTCGGACGCAGCGCATGGCGACTGGGCGAGGTGAGGGAGGCTCTGGAACACAGGGGTGTGGGGCTCGTCTCGATCACCCAGCAGTTCGACACCTCGACCTCATCGGGCAAGTTCTTCTGGACGATGCTCGCCGCTTTCGCTGAGCTTGAGCGGGACCTGATCTTCGAACGCACGCAGTCAGGCCGGAGGGAGAAGGCGGCACGCGGACGCGGATGGGTGACGGGCAAGCCGCCCTACGGCTACCGCGCTCAGGACGGCGAGCTGGTGCTCCCCACCGACCCCGACACGGACCCCAAGGTGTTGGTCGTGCGCTTCATCTTCACCAAGTCGGCGAAGGGAATGAGAACCAGCAACCTCGCCCGCATCCTGAACGGTGACGGCATCCCTGGCCCCGGCGGCAAGGGCTCGGTCTGGTCGCCCGCCTCCGTCCGCTTCATCAAACGCAACCCGACCTACGCGGGCTCCTACGAGTCCTACGGCTCGACGGTCGAGTGCCCGGCGATCGTGGACCGCAAGGTGTGGGAGGCAGCGCAGGACACGCACCGCATGGGCCGTGACCGCATGCCGAAGGCCACTTTCGACCGGCGAGTGGCTCAGATCGAGGCAGCCCGCGCCGCTGGTCGAAAGCCGGAGCCTCCCATCGCGGGGTCGGTCCGGGAGGCGCTCCAGGCGGCTGGATACACGGCGGAGCGCTACATCGCGGCAAGAGCACGCGCTGCGGGTTCCAGTGCCAGCCCTGACACAGACGAGGTTGCCGAATGAGCGGCAAGAACACGCGGCCTGAGGATCGCCACTACCCGAGTCTCCACGCAGCCCGTCCTCCCGGCACCGATCCCGGCCACACGCTGACCCTCATGCACGGGCTGTACTCCAGCCGGGTGCGGAGTCCGCTGGAGGAGCGAGCAGCCGACGCCCTGCGAGCGGCGATGGCTTCGGAGCTCGGGGGAGCCCACAGTCCCGCCCTCGACGAGCACGCCCTGCGACGGGCGGCTCGTGAGATGACCACGCTTCACATGGCCGAAACGCAAATCGATGAGCTCGGCATCGACGGAGTCTCGGACCGCATGATCGCCGCTCAGGCGGCGGCATCGGCCTCGCTGGAGCGC
>JBGTHI010000309.1:0-3810 GCA_041746295.1 Myxococcaceae bacterium | reverse complement strand
GCCCAGCTCGATCGCGGCGACGATCCGCGCGGCCCCTTCTGGCCCCTGCAGCTCGGGAGCGGCGCACAGCGCGTCCCAGGGGAGAAGGGCCAATCCGCGAGAACCGCCGATCCGTTCCAGCCAGGCAGAGGGGTCCCCGGGCGACCGCCCTGTCACCGTCACCAACAGCTCTGAATCGGTGAGCGCTCCCGGTCCCAGCCGAACGAGCCGCTCATGTGCCTCCGTGTCCATCCCGCCTCCTTACTGGTGCCCGCAATTGGAGCGCGCCGACGGCCAAGCAACCGCTATGCCTGTTTGCGCACGGCTGGCTTCGACCCCGCCCGTGCTACGGGTGAGATGGCAACCGTCCAAAGGTCGTCCAAGCGGCGCTGCCCCCGGACGGTTATCGATGGTGATAGAAGCGCGGGACGTTCGCGAAGGTCGCCAAGGAGAGACAGCGTGGCTGAAGTGCTGAAAACCAAGGTTGCAATCATCGGTTCCGGACCGGCGGGCTACACTGCGGCGATCTACGCCGCCCGAGCCAATCTAGAGCCGGTGGTCTTCGCGGGTGGGCCCGCGCTCCACGACCCACAGAGGCTGCCGGGCGGCCAATTGATGACCACCAACGACGTGGAGAACTATCCCGGCTTTCCCGAAGCGGTCACCGGCCCGGAGCTGATGGAGCGCTTCCAGAAGCAGGCGGAGCGGTTCGACAGCCGGGTCCTGATGGAGAATGTGGTGAAGGTGGATCTCTCCCGCCGGCCGTTCCACCTCACCGGCGAGTCCCAGAGCTGCGTCGCCGAAACCGTGATCATCGCCACCGGGGCGACCGCCAAGTGGCTCAACATCAAGGGTGAAGAGGCCTACAAGAACCGCGGCGTCTCCGCCTGCGCCACCTGCGACGGCTTCTTCTTCAAGAACCAGGAGGTCCTGGTGGTGGGCGGTGGGGATACCGCGATGGAGGAGGCGACCCACTTAGCGAAGATCGTGAGCAAGGTGACGGTGATCCACCGCCGCGACAGTCTTCGCGCGTCCAAGATCATGCAGGAGCGGGCGCTGAACAATTCTAGGATCCAGTTTCTCTGGAGCTCCGCGGTGGAGGAGGTTCTGGGGGATCCCAAGGGGATGTGCGGCGCGCTGGTGAGGAATCTGAGAACCGGCGAGATCCACGAGGTGAAGGCCAACGGCCTGTTCGTGGCGATCGGCCACCGGCCGAACAATGAGCTTTTCAAGGATGTGCTGAAGCTGCACCCCAATGGTTACCTCATGACCTACCCGGGCAGCACCCGCACCAGTGTGCCCGGGGTGTTTGCTTGCGGCGACGTGCAGGACTCCAGCTATCGTCAGGCGGTCACCGCCGCCGGCTCCGGCTGTATGGCGGCGATCGATGCCGAGCGGTGGATGATCGAGGCCCTACCCACCGGGCCCTAACGAGGCCGAAAGGGAGGTCGCACGATCTATGGCTGCCGCCGCCGAGTCGACGCCGTGCTGTGAGTTCGCCTGGATCGCCGAGAGCGGCTTCGACTTCATCGCTCTGGAACGCTCCCTCACCCTGGTCAAGGAGACGGTGGGTGCGCGCTCGCTCATCTCCGTGGCTCTCGAGGCCAGGCCCAAAGAGAGCTGGATGGTGGTCTTCTTCCGCCTTTCCAGCCGCGCCTACTCGTCCCAGCTGCGCAAGGTGATGGGGATGGAGGCGGTGCGGCTGCGCTGCCGCGCGCTAGATCTGTTGCTATTGGCCAAGCCGGAGCGCGAGGCTCTCCAGACAAGGCGCGCCGAGCTGCCGGTCAAAGTGGAGGCGTCCGTTGATCTCTCGAAGGGGGTCCGGGACTTCCAGGAGGCGCTGGGGCTCAAACCGGTGGAGCAGCCCCCGGTGCGCTTCCGGATGAGCTTCGAAACGGTCGATGCGCTCTGCGCGCTCTATGCTCAACAGGCGGCGGAAGGAGCGGTCCACCTTCCCGGCAAGTCGCCTCCCAGGGGAACCCAGCTCTTATTGGAATTGGCGGTCACCGGGCAGACCATACCGGGCGTGGTCGACTCGCGCGCGCAAGTGCTGGAGCCGGCCAAGGGCGGTCCGCCTTCGACCTTCCGAGTCAGGCTCGACCCCAGCAACGCTCTGCGCGAGCTGGTGACTCGTCACGCACTGAGCAAGAAGGAGGGGCGGCTCGCGCGCGGCGGCGCCGGCCAACAACTGCTGCGCGAGCACCAGCGGTTCGACACCTTTCTCGATGTGGAGTTCAAGGAGCTGCCGGAGCTCTCGGCCGAGTACGCCACCAACATCAGCAAGGGGGGGCTCTTCGTCCGGATGCCGCATCCGCCCGTCCTCCGCTCCAAGGTGAAGCTGCGGCTCAAGCTACCTAGCGGCGAGCAGCTGGAGACTGAGGCTGAGGTGGTCCACACCGTCTCGGTAGAGGAGGCCGCTGCCCGCGGTCAGGTTGCCGGCGCTGGGCTTTCGTTTGCCACCGGCCGACCCGAGTTCGACGAGAAGATCGCCGGGCTATTGGAGTCCTACGGCCGCCGGAAGCCGCTGGTGCTGATCGTCGATGCCGACCGCGCTTTCGCGCAGCGGCTGGAGGAGGCCTTCGTCAAGGAGGGGATGGAGGTGGAGACGGCGCACGAGGGCGGCGAGGCGATTCGCAAGGTGGTCGACCGATTTTTCGATCTCGACCTGCTGCTCCTGGATGTGAAGGCTCCCGAGCTGGGGGCGGAGCAGCTCCTGCACCGGATCCGGAATCTGGGAGGAGAGCTGGACCTTCCGGTAATCGCCTTTGCCCCGCCGCCGGGGCCACCGGGAGCGACCGAAGTGCTGTCGCGAGAAACGCCACTGCCTCAGCTGTTGGACCGGGTGCGCCGGCTGGTTCACCATCGCGAGCAATCCTGACCGCCGCGGCTAGTCGTGGCTGAAGGAGATGTCCCTTCGGGCGGTGCCGATGGTGACGATGAAGCCGGCCAACACGTCGAGCAGGGTCATCAGGACCAGCAGGAAGAAGGTCGAAGTCGCAAAGGGGGAAAGGATCAGGAACTCCACCAGGCAGAAGACGAACAGCGCCATCGACAACGCGTGGTTGATGATCACACTGCGACCGCCGCTCACCGACTTCAAGATCTCCATGAAGAGCAACACCATGCTGCCCATCAGGAAGAGATCTCCCCAGCTGATGCTCCAATAGACCCCCTGGCCGGAGGGCATCGGGATGCGGGTGAGCTGTCCGTTGAGAAGCAGCGGATGGGCCGGACGGCCGTCCGAGCGGCTCATCATGGCGAAGAAGTTGTAGCCGATGACCGGGATCGCCAGCAGCGGGAACGAGCCGAGAAAGTTCATCCATCCTCCATTTCGGCCAAAGATTTGGCCGCTTAGGCACCACCGCCCTCCGGGATTCCGCGGGTCGACCGCCCAAGCGGTCGCACGCTACTCGAGAACGGCGCCCTGTCACGTCCATGATGAACGCATGGGGTCAGAGGGTCCGCGAGCTTTCTCGTTTTTATCACATTTTGAGAGCAACTCATCCGGGCGCGACATGGATAATCTATGGGTGAAGGAGGGTGTCTCCATGGCCAAGGTCCAGGGTTTTCCAGCCACCGCAACTCCCAGCGCGGGCGTCGCCGTGCTTGAGCCGTCCGTGAAGCGGTCGCCAGGTGAGGAGAAGGACTTCAAGGTCTGGGAGAAGGAGCTCGGGCAGAGAGCCACCACTCTCGACACGCCGAAGGACGCGAAGACCCGCGCTCGAGGACCCCAGACCGGGTTCGAAGCGGCCCCGGCGCTCGTTCCGGAGCGGTCCGCCCCGCGGAAGGGAAAGAAAGGGATCAGCGGAGCGGCGCGCGACGCAGCCGATC
>JBGTHI010000308.1:0-2153 GCA_041746295.1 Myxococcaceae bacterium | reverse complement strand
GCGGCGTGAAGCTGGAGCACGCGGAGCGGCTGATTGCGAGCGACGGGGAGAGTGCGGCCCGGGCCATCGCCAGCGTGGTCGCTCTGGCTCAGGGGCTGTACGGCCGCAGCCCGGTGCTGGACGCCTACCTGCGCAAGGCGCGCAAGGCGCAGCTGACCCGGGAGCCCGCTGGGCTCAAGAAGGAGCTGAATAGAGTCAGGCAGCTTCTCTCCGAGCTCTCTGTGTCGTAGAAGCTCAAGCGATGAACGTAGTGAGGCTGGAGCTGGCCAAGGGGTTGGGGCGTCACATCCGGGCGGGCCATCCGTGGGTATTCCGCAAGGCGCTGGAGCAGCTTCCCCGGATTCCGGCGGGAAGCGTGGTGGACCTCACCGAGTCCGGAAAGTTTGTGGCCCGGGGCTATCTGGATCCCCACTCCGCCATCTCGGTGCGCGTGCTGACCCGGGATCCGCGCCAGACCATCGACAGCGGTTTCTTCCGCGACCGGATCCGCGAGTGCGCGCAGTCCCGCCTGTCGCTCCTGGAGCTCGCCGACACCGACAGCTACCGGCTGATCCACGGCGAGGGGGACGGCCTTCCCGGCGTGGTGGTCGACCTCTATGCGGGCTACGCGGTGCTGAAGCTCTACTCGTCCGGGCTGACGCCGTACCGTCCGTTGATCGTGGAGGGGTTGCGGGCGGCCGTTCCCGGTCTCAAGGGAGTGTTGGGGCGGGACGAGGTGGGACGGGATGATGCGGAGGACGACGGGCGTGGCGAAGGCAAGGTGCTCTGGGGCGAGCCGGCGCCGCAGCGGATCGCCATTCAGGAGCGCGGCGCGCGCTTCTGGGTCGACGCCTATACGGGGCAGAAGACCGGGTTCTTTCTGGACCAGCGGGAGAACCGGGCGATGGTGCGGCGCTTGGCCAGGGGCCGCGAGGTTCTCAACTGCTTCTCCTTCAGCGGCGGCTTCTCGGTCAACGCCGCACTGGGTGGTGCCAAGGCGGTCTTCTCTGTCGATCAGGACGAGGAGGCGATTGCGCTGGCGCGGGAGAGCTTCGAGCTCAACGGCCTCACCTCCGCCGACTCGGATTTCCTGGCGGCCGACGTGTTCGAGTTGCTCGCCTCGTTCCGGGATGAAGGTCGAACCTTTGACTTCATCATCCTGGACCCGCCCGCCTTCGCGAAGAGCCAGAAGGCGGTGGAGGCGGCGCTGGACGGCTACGCGTCGTTGAACCGACAGGCCTTGGCGCTGCTGAGGCCCGGCGGGCTGTTGGCCACCGCCTCCTGCTCGGCCCGGGTCTCAGCCGAAGCCTTCCTGGGCGCTATTAAGGAGGCCTCGAACAAGGCCGGAGTGGAGCTGGCGATGGTGGAGGAGAGGTACCAACCGCCCGACCACCCGATCCGCCTCCAGTTCCCCGAGGGTCGTTACCTCAAGTTCCTGGTGCTGCAGTCCAAGGGCTAGGCTAGCTCCCCGGGGTAAAGCCGGCGCTGTCTTCCGGAGGAAACCCAGCCGGAAGGCGTCCGGGGACCTGCTCGACCCGGGGGCCTACGGCTCCTTTGGCCGCGGCCAGGCCATCTATGTCGACGGCGTCTGCCTTAGCGCTTGCGGCCTGAAACTGAGCGACCGCCAAGTCCCTCAATCTGGTTGCTCGATCGATGATCGCTGCCCGGGTAGCTGGGTGCAGAAGCGCGAGCGCCGCCACGACCGCAGCGCCGGTCATGATTCCACCCACCAGTCCCGCGTCCCTCCCCGCAAGTGCTTGGTCCTGCCGAGGGCTGCCGCGAGCCCCAGCGATCGCACCGTCGATCACCCCTCGGCCTTTGCGACGCAGTTCGGCCGCGCCATGCTCCAGGGCGGACGTTCCGGTTCCTGCTGGAAAGCTTGTTCTGACCATCTGCCTTCTCCTTGTGGCCGGGCGGGATACCGTTCCCTCTCCAGCATTACAAGTCCACTCGGGTCATCACCTAGCGAGAGGTTCATCGCCGCACAATAGGTGTCACCGACTAAGCTCACCTGCATGGTGAACAAGGGACAGTTCTCCGAGCGACCCACGCTGATCCCCTCCATGGACGCGGTGCTCGAAGGTCTCTGGCACCGCGGCCCGCGCCGGCCTCCGCTGCTGATCGTTCCTCCGATGCCGTGGGAGGGCGGCGGGATGGATCACGTCGCCGCGGCC
>JBGTHI010000307.1:0-2683 GCA_041746295.1 Myxococcaceae bacterium | reverse complement strand
GGGGGGTGAAACCCAGTCGCGTAGGACGAAGCGGCACCGACGCCACCAGTCCGCCTGGCGCGGAGACTCCCGCCGGAAAGTCCCCGGCTGAGAGCCGCTGCCCTTTTCCGAAGTAGGCGTCGAGGAGACCGATGCGGGTGGCGATCAGGAGCGCTGCCGTGAGGAGGCAGAAGGCCGCAAAGGTGATCTGGGCCTTGCGGCGTCTCGAGGCGGTCAACATTGCGCTCTCCCACGCAGCCGCTTCCATTGCGCCTCAGCGCGGGTCCGCACCTCGGCTTCGTCAAGCGTCACCAACCGTCCTCCCAACACCACCGGCCGTCCATCCACCACCACGTGCAGCACATCGCTTCCGCGGCCGGAGTAAACCAGCTGCGAGACCGGGTCGTCGGCGCTGGGGGAGCTCTGCAGCCCATCGCGCCTGACCAGGGTCAGGTCGGCCCGCTT
This sequence comes from Myxococcaceae bacterium, assembly GCA_041746295.1. GTDB lineage: Bacteria > Myxococcota > Myxococcia > Myxococcales > Myxococcaceae > JBGTHI01. The sequence goes on along the minus strand of JBGTHI010000307.1, from coordinate 2,239 downwards.
TCCCTCCTCCAGGGAGCCCAGCTCGGCCTCCAGCCCGAGAGCCCGCGCGCCGCCCAGCGTGGCCAGCTCCAGCACCTGCATCGGAGGCATCGCCTTGGGTCCTTTCCGCGGCAGGTGGAGCAGCGCCGCGAGCCGCATCTCCTGGAACGCATCGAGCGTATTGTTACAGGGCGCGCCATCGGCGCCGAGCGCGACCGCGACACCCTCTGCCAGGAGCTCGGGGATCGGCGCAATGCCCGAGGCCAATTTGAGATTAGAGCCCGGACAGTGGCAGACCACCGTCCGGCTGCGGGCGAGGAGCGCTCTCTCCGCGTCGGTCGGCCAGACGCAGTGGGCGAGCGTCACGTGAGGGCCCAGGAGATCCAGCGTTCCAAACTGCTCGATGTTGTCGCGACCGAATCGGCGGCGGACCTCGTCGCACTCGGCTCGGCTCTCGCTGGCATGGGTATGGACCCGCAAAGAGCGCTCCCGCGCCAGCCGCGCCACTTCCCTGAGCAGCCGGTCGGTGCAAGACAGGATGAAGCGGGGCGCGAAGGCGTAGCGCAGCCGTCCCCCTTCGGCGCCGTGCCATCTCTCGACAAGCGCGAGGCTCTCCGCGAGCGAGCGGTCGGTCGGCTCGGTGAGCGGTGAGCCCGGTGCGTCCATCATCGCCTTGCCGCCCGTCAGCCGAAAGCCCGCATCCCGCGCCGATTCGAAGATCGCATCGGTGTGATAAACGCTTCCCATGTCCAGGGCCGCGGTGGCACCCGACTTCAGCAGCTCGGCGAAGGTGAGGTCGGCCGAGGCCCGCATCGAGTCGGCGTCGTGTGCCGCCTCGAAGGGCCAGATCCGCTGCGCCAGCCAGTCGAGCAGCTCAAGACCGTCAGCGTGGCCGCGGAACAGCGTCTGACAGGCGTGAAGGTGGCCGTGAATCAGCCCGGGGATCACCAGCAGCCCCTCCGCGTCGATCCGCCGCCGGGCACCCCTTCCCCTCTTCATCCCCTTCTCGACCCGGACGATCCGGCCGTCCTGGATCAGCACATCGGTGTCGTGAAGGACGCGGCGCCGCGCATCCATGGTGACGACCGTCCCATTGGCGATCAGGAGATCCACGCTCGAACCGTCTCTCTAGAGGAAGTCGCGGGTAAAGGCGTGCGGCAACAGCTCGCCAAGGGTGTGCTCGGCATGGGCGCCCGATAGGGTCCGCATCTGGACCGGGGTCTCGGGAGAGGAGAGCTCGGCCAGAACCTGGCGGCAGGCGCCGCAAGGAGGCGTCGAGACCTTTGCGCCGGTCACCACCGCCACCGCCACGATCTCCCGGCAACCCTCGGCTACCGCGCGGGTCACCGCGTTCCGCTCGGCGCAGAGGGCCAGCCCGTAAGAGGCGTTCTCCACATTGCAGCCGGAATAGATCCTGCCATCGGCACCCTGGACCGCTGCACCCACCTGGAAGTTGGAATAAGGCGCGTAGGCGCGAGCGCGGGCTTCGGTGGCGGCGCGAAGCAGCTCGGGCCACGCAATGGGAATTGCCTGGGTCATCCGCCTCTCATTCGGTTGAGCACTAGGACCTCGGCCCCACCTGCCACATCCTCCTCGAAGGAGACGTGTCCCTCCAGTTCAAGGCCGAACCCCTCCAGCCCCGCCAGCTTTCGGGGATGGTTGGTGAGCAGGCGGAACTTTCGCACGCCCAGCTCGCGCAGAATCTGCGCGCCGATGCCGTAGTCGCGAACGTCGGGGAGGTGATCCGTCCGGTCGTCCGGCCGCTCGATGTAGATGAAAGCGCCGGACGGCTCCGCGGAGATCCGCTCCAGGGCCGAACGCAAGCCCGGACCGGAGCCCGCGCCCATCCAGCCGAGCAGGTCATGGGTCAGGGTGGCGGCATGGACGCGAACCAGCGGCGAGGCCTCGGGATCGATCGGCCCGCGGACCAACGCGGTGTAGCGGCCGCCGTCCACCGCGCTCTTGAAGCGGTGCATGGTGAAGGGGCCGAAGAGAGTTCTCACCTCCTCCGACCCGAGCGAGGTGACCAGCTTCTCGGTGCGGCGGCGGTAGTCGATCAGGTCGGCGATCGCGCCGAGCTTGAGTCCCATCTTCTGCGCCAGCTCACGGAGCTCGGGCAGCCGAAGCATCCGGCCATCGTCGCCCATGATCTCACAGATCACCGCCACCGGCTGGAGGCCGGCCAGGCACATCAGATCGTGGCTGGCTTCGGTGTGGCCGGTGCGCTTGAGCACGCCTCCCTCGCGGACCACGAGCGGGT
>JBGTHI010000306.1:0-1793 GCA_041746295.1 Myxococcaceae bacterium | reverse complement strand
GGATCGCTTCAAGAATGGCGCGTACCTCCGCCCGATCGCCTTCATGGGAGAGGGAGCGATGGGCTTGGGGGCAGTCAATCCCGTCCGCGTGGCGATCGCGGCCTGGGAATGGGGCGCCTACCTGGGTGAAAAGGGAGTTCGAGAAGGGATTCGGGCCAAGGTCAGCTCCTTCACCCGCCTGCACGTGAACGTAAACCTGGTCCGCGCCAAGCTGACCGGGCAGTACGTAAATTCGATCTTCGCCAAGCGCGAGGCGGTCCTGGCCGGCTACGACGAGGCGATCCTCCTGGATGCGGCGGGCTACGTGGCCGAGGCCTCGGGAGAGAACGTCTTCAGCGTCAGCAAGGCGGGCCGAATCTCCACCCCACCCCTCTCTTCCTCCATCCTGGACGGCATCACCCGCGACTCGGTCCTCCGGATTCTGCGGGACAGTGGGCGGGAGGTGGCGGAATCCACCTTTACCCGCGACGCCCTCTATATCGGCTCCGAGGTCTTCCTCACCGGAACCGCGGCCGAGGTAACCCCGGTCCGCGAAGTGGACAACCGCCTGGTTGGGAACGGTCAGGTCGGCGAGGTGACCCGCTTCGTCCGAGATTCCTACTTCCGTGCGGTGCGGGGAACCGAGCCCCGGTACCGCGGCTGGCTCACCTTCGTCTGACAGTTTCTTCTATACTCCGCCCCGCCAGAGCCCTGGCGCCAGGTCAGGGGCCAGGAGCCAGGAGCCGAGCCTAGTGAAGGAACGCTACCCACAGATCGACGATAAGAACGAGGCTCTCCGCAACGTCGTGGCGGAGACGAAGCAGAAGGGACAGGAGTTCCTAGAGCGCTTCGAAATGTCCTGGGTCTACCATGACTCCGCGCTGGAGGGGGTGGTCTACTCCGCGGCCGAGCTGGGGGCCGCGCTGCGGCCCGGCACCGTCACCGCCGAAGCGTCGATGGTTCCGGTGATCCTGGAGATCCGCAACCACCGCGCCGCGATCGACTTCATCCGCGCGGAGGCCAAGGCCCATCCCAGAAAACACCTGGCCCTCTCCATGGACCTGGTGAAGAAGCTGCACGACATCCTCTCCGGCAACACGCCGGAGGCGATGGCCGCGCGCACCGCCTCCGAGCGGCGGGAGAAGACCGAGAAGGAGCTGGCAAAGGAGCGGGAGCGCGCGGGCTTCCGCAAGGACATGCCGCTTCACCGCACCTACTTCCACGACATCGCGCAGCCGGCGAAGATCCAGCCGCTGCTGGAGAAGCTGATCGAGCAGACCGGCAGCTCCGAGCTCAAGGAGCTCCATCCAATCCGCCAGGCGGCGACGGTGCAGTACCAGCTGATCCAGATCTTCCCCTTCAATGACCACTCGGGAAAAGTCGGGAGGTTGCTGTCCAACCTGTATCTGATGAGGCACGGCTACTTCCCGTGCATCATCCACTCGATCGACCGCCAGAAGTACTACGAAGCGTTCCGAGGCGGGGTGGGCGGCTTCCGGGTGCTCCTGTCCGAAGCGATGGAAAACTCGCTGGACAACGCGCTCAAGCATTTCCGGGACCTGACTCGAAGATACAAGGCCATCAATTGAAGCTCTGAAACGTGCGGGTGACTGTCTCATGATCCTGGGGGCCCACGAGTCGATCGCGGGAGGTGTGAGCCGGGCGTTCGAGCGCGCCGAGGCGCACGGCGCACGCAGCTTCCAGATCTTCACCCGCTCCGCGCGCTGCTGGAGCGCACCGCCTCTGGATGAGATGGAGCGAAAGGCGTTCCGGACCGAGGCGCGCCGCACCGGGATGCCCTCGATCGCGCACGG
>JBGTHI010000305.1:0-1541 GCA_041746295.1 Myxococcaceae bacterium | reverse complement strand
GGCATCGAGCGCCGCCTGCCGCACCGGAAACTCCGCACCCGAGGTCACCGCCAGCACCTGCGTCACCAACCGGTCGGCGGGGATGGCGCCGGTCTTGCCGCGCGCGTCACCCAAGAGAATCTCGAACGCTTCGTTGGCCATTCTCGGGCGCTACCTCACCGACGAGCCGGCCGCCACCAGAATCCGGTCGATCATCGATCTGCCCGATCGTCGTCAAGCTCGGACTGAAGGGACTGCCAACGGGCGACCGGGATCCGCGGAGGCGGGCGGCGTTCGGGTAGCGAATGTGTCGCTGAGCCCGTCTCGCGCCCCTTTCCGAAGTGGACCACCAGCTGTTGGCGGATGATCTCGTCTTCGCGAAAGTAACCCATCAAGGCGAGCGTCATGGGATCCGGCTGAAGGAACCGCTGTTCCCGGTCGTGCTTGCCGATGCTGAGCGCCTCCGTGGCGAGAAAAACGCTGAGCGCGGCTGCGCGATAGACCTCCCTCACCCGCTCCGCGACTTGCTCGGCCAGGTGGTCGGGATAGCGCGCCTGCCAGCGGCCGATCTGCTCCGTAATGATCCGGTGCTCGGAGCTCAGGTGGATGGCGTGATGCGCCTCCACCCAGTCCGCGAAGTGATTCTCCGGATCGTCAAAGTCGGTCTTGGGGCGCCACAGAACATCGGGAGGCTCTCGCGGGACGTGGGTTCTCTTGGCGTTTAGCTGGTTGTCGCCCTCGGGATGGTTCCCGCTGTGCGGTGTCCCCTCTTCGGCCTGGCTCTTCTCGTGGGTCCGAATCAGGCTCAGACTCGGCGGGGTCATCCTTGCTGGCCAGTCCCAGCGCGCTCTCTGCGGAGGTCTCGACATCTACCGACTGGTCGCCACCTCCCTCCACCACGATCAGCTTTCGTTGCTTGAAACGCCCGACGGATCGGCTCCGGCATCTGCCGGGCGAAACTCGCCAGCCAATCGGTAAGGGGCAAAGTTCGATCGGCCGTCGCCGAATGCTTCAGCGCTCCGCGCGCAGTCTCGGGATAGACGCCCTTGACCTCCGGCGGCGTATCGATCGGGGGCTCGAAGATGAGCCAGAGCTTGGTCCGGACCGCTTGAGACTCTCCCTTAGCGTTTCCAGGAAGAGACGCAACTCGACCCCTGCGGCCGATCCTCCAGCGCCGCCTTCTTGGCCTTACGCTCTCTCGGCGATGGCGGAATCTCCTGGGGTGCGAGCAGCTTACGCTGGAGACGCTGCGGCAAGCCGGCTTCGCCGTGGCGCGCTCCCGCTGTGTCGAGCGGGAGGGGCGCCGCTTTCTGGAAATGGAAAACGGATAAGGCTCATCGGAGCAGGTGGAGGCCGTCGCCGAGACGGGCACACGAAGCAGCGCAGGGCCGAGTCTGTCCGTCGCAGGCAGGGATCCGCCGCCGCAGCAGGCGGTTCAACCGGTTTGGTGCTCTAGGCGCTGCGGGCAATGATCTCCGCGGTGTCGACCTTGATGCCGGGACCCACGGTGGTACTGAGGGTAATCCCCTGGAGGTAGACGCCCTTCGCGGTCTGGGGCTTGA
>JBGTHI010000304.1:0-4966 GCA_041746295.1 Myxococcaceae bacterium | reverse complement strand
ATGGCGAGGGTCGGATGGTCGATCTGATCGTCAGTCGTGAGGGAGCCTACCTACAGGAAGTGGGAGGCAACGGTACACATCGACTGACGGAAGAGGGCTTCTTCCGAACCTGGACTCCTCCCAAAGGGCTTCGGTTCGAGCCCTACGCAGAGTCCCCGGTTCTCAAGGTCACCTTGAATGACCCCGGCGAAGCACCCCTCGAGCTGTTAGTCGATCACTTCAGCCAGGGCAACCAGGATTGGACCCGCGGTATCATCGCTACGCCGCAAGGAAGGTTTGAAGTTCCGACCCGAACGACGAACGTCGGCGATGATGTCCTGGTGGAGTTCTTCGATGGCTCGACACCGTTCAACTACCGTTGGGCGCTGGCAAATGCTCCCGAAGGGGGAGGCGACGTGGTAGGGAGCGCCCCTCACCAGACGCTCTCTCCGGAGACTGCTCGTGCCGAGATTCCCGAACGAGCTCCTGCGCCGTCCATCCTGTTCTGGGACTCGGCCGCTGCATAGTCGGGCGGCACCAAGGCGGGGGTTCCGATTGCCCGGAGGAAGTTACTAGACTTGTAGAGGAGGAACCGCCTGACCGCATCGCAGCGCCTCAGCGGAGCCTCGAAGCGAGGTAGAGTGGTAGAGCACCCAGCGGTCTGTCTATGAACCCGCAACGCGGCCCTTCCCTGCGCGAGAACTTGCAGAGGTTTCCACGTCAATGGCGCAGGTTTCCTAGATGGGCAGTGGCTTTAGACATGATGCTTGAGAGCACCTATCTGCCCATTGCCGCCCTCCCTGCGTCTGCTTTCAAGCCTGGCTGGCCTCGACCATGAACTTCACCGTTCGTTGCGAACCGTGGCTTCGACAGACCGCCCGGCGCCAACAAGGAGCCCTCCGTGCTTGGGCCGCCAGAGTCGCGAAGCCGATCAGCCGTGCATCAGCGGTCAGTACGGAAACGACGTTTCCCAACTCTGCACGGTATAGCGGAGATCGCAACCCGTCCGAGGCCATCCAGAGAGCTCCCGGAAGCATAGAAACCAGCAGATTGGCGGAGGCGGTTTCCGCCATGGCGAGGATGGACCTCACGACTTCTCCAAGACAGCAGATCTTGGTCTCGGAGTCTCTTCGACATGCACCCGTCGAACAGCTCCTGGAGTTGTACTTGCTGTTTGCCCCTATCGAAAGCGGTAGCAACCATTCCGAGGCGCAGCATTGGATGTACCGGCTACTCCTTGAGCGTCTGATGCCAACGTCATTGGGGACTCAAAGCCTATCTCGATTCTTCGAGTCGGGCCGAGCTGATGAGGAGATCGGTCCTGAGGTGTTCATGGGGCTGCTTCAGCCGGAAGCGCTTGAACGACTCTTTGATCGCCGCCGCGGAAAGGGTGTCGACGATCTGGAGATTCGACTCGGCACGACTCCTCTGACACTCCAATACGCCAACTCAGGCGGAACCAAAGAGGTCCATCATGCGATGGTCGGGGGAAGCAGGATCGCACTTGGAATTTGCCGTCAGCCCACAAGTGAGCTCTGGGCCAACGTTCTTCGTGAGCCCGCAAACACTCAGCTTATCCGAAATCTCGGACTCCGCACCAATGAGGTCTCTGCAGTCATTCCCGTGACAGTGGAGGGAGTTCCATTCCCAGCCCTGGTGATGACATCCTATTCCGATCGGGGGTATCGCGTTTTCGACTCAAAGAACCCCGATCCGGATCGCCACTTAGGACTCATTGCACCCTCGATGACCGTAGAGGACTTGTCCGTACTTTTCGACCGCGTAGCGGATGAGGTTGCCCTACTTGCCATGAACCAAATTGACTTTGGTCACCACCCCGGCGACAGCATCAACATCTCCACGGACGGTAATGGGATGAGGCTGTTTATCAACGACCTACCTCATCGATATCTGCTCCATCCCGGTCATCCAATCTCTACATTGGCCCACAAATACACGAGACTCTCAGTCAAGGCCTTCATGCGGGCCGCAAGTCATGACGAGCTGGAGGCATGCTGTCTGAGCGATTCGATCTCCCACAATGGTCCTAATCAACGATCGTTGACAGATCAGATCTATGAAGAGATGGTTCTTCCAAGGCTGGGCCCCTCTGCCGCACTCTGCTGATTTCGACCTTCCCGCGGAAACTTCATTCGGAGCGTGCGCGACAATATCTATAGAACCACTTGCTACGGAGGGCTTTATGCGACTCGGTACACTGCCCAGCGTCCTGTCCAAGAGCGAGCTCTCCCGCGGTGGTTCTGGAACGCGACAACCCGCGTCGCACGGCGCGAGAGGCTCGCGACCGGACGAAGCGGGTCGAAGGGGACAGGAAAGGCTGGGGAGTGGCTAGCGCAAGAAGGTGACGTTGACGTTGCCCCGGGTCTGGTTAGGAACCGCGACCACGTGACTGGCGTCGGGCTCCTGCTGAACCATTTGACCGGCGCGCATCACCACGGCGCGGAAGGTGACACTGGTCCCCTGCGGCAGGGCTTGGGATCCGACCCAGGTCGTACTGCCAGGGCTCGAGCGCTTGAGGACCAGACCTCCCGCAGCGGGATTGGAATTGCCGAGCGCTGCCACATTACCCACGACGCGGACCTCATCGGAGCCGGTCGCCGGTACTCCCGAGACGGTGAAGGTGACCCTGCTCTGGGAAATGCTGGGATCGACCGCCTGGGTTAGCCAATCCTCTATCGCTACCAGTGCTTCGTCGTCCGAGTGAAGGAGGTTCACCATCAACTCCGACTGCGGCATGAAGGGCAGCTGCTCTCGCTTCGGGTCGTCGAGGTTGTCCAGGACATAGCGTTCCAGCAGTGAGACCGTCTGACCGGGCTGAATCACGGCAAGGCCCACGAAGCGGTCATAGTCGATGAAGTTGACCTCCTCGGTGAGGCGATGGCAGCCCATGCAATACGGAGCCACCATCTCGGTCCAGAGCGTGGTCTTGGCCTGCATCATCGCGGGGCTGGCGGAAGTGCGCCACGACGTCGGCATGTGCACCGGGTCTTCGACATTCAGCGCCACCGGGGGGTTGGTCTGAACGTACATCGCATCGATGTAGGAAAGGATGGTATCGCGATCGCGGTCGAGACCCTTGACCGCACCCTGCACCTCCGAAACCAGCGCGACGTTGGCGGTCCGGATCGCCTTGTTCAAGTTGAACCACTCGCGGTCCGCTTGGGACTGACTGATGCCGGGGCGAGGCTCCAGGAGGGACGGCTCGAACTCGCGAAAGACCGAGCCCAGATCCGGCTTCGTTCCCGGGGCATTGAGCTGACCACCGTGGCAGGTGGTGCAGAGCTGCGGGAGATACTTGTTACCTTCGGAATCCAGAATCGCGAGCGGGCTGAGCGCTAGTCCTCCTGGAGCGAAGACGTAGAACCGCGTGTACCCCTCCTGGCTGATGTTCATGGTCACCGTACCGAGGTCTGCGCTTCCGTCATCCTTGGACTCAGGCGTGGGCCAGTTGCGAACCCAGCAGCCGCCGAAGCCGCGACCCAGGGTTTGCGTGCAGGTCATCTCCCGCCAGAAGCCCAGGTCGATCGCGTTCCGGTAGAACGCGCTGAAGGTGGGCCGGTTGCCCAGGTTCTCCGAGATCCACTGGTCCAGGGTGATGTCCAGACGCGTGCCGGTCTGCGCATAGTAATCGAATGCCGACTGCTCGCTGTCCACGCCATCTCGCATCAAGAAGATGAAGCTGCGCACCGCGGTCACCGCCTCGAAGGTCGAGGTGGCCAGCTGATCTCGATCGCGGCTGACTACCGCTAGACCGAAGATCACCTTCTCGGCCATTGGAACATCGGTCTGCGAAACCTGCTGCCACGCCTTGCCGTCCTCGGAGACAAAGCCGGTGAAGGTGTCGCCCTTGCGCAGCACCCGGACGAAGTTGGGTGCCGTCATCTGCGGCCCTGCCGTTACCAGGGTGGAGCCGCTTGCCCGGACCCGGCGGACGAAGCTGGTGCCGCCAGAGCCATTGAACGCCATGAAGACATGCGGAGAGGCCGGATCGAGCGACTCTCGAATCATCACGCCGCTCTTGGCCAAGGGATCGGTGTTGCCCAGATCGGAAACGCGGGCGATCACATCGCCATCGCCCTCGAGCGGCTGGTGCACGAAATGGAAGGAGTCACTCGTGCCGCCGATGTCCTGGCCGGCTCCGCTAACGGTGTACGAGGTCCCATCGAACTGAACATCGCCTTCCTGACCGGTACTGCCGACGTCCGCCGATTGCCAGGGAGCGGGCAGGGGAAGCTCCGGGAAAAGCTGGCTCGAGCGGATCACCTCTTTCCGCTGGGAGCGGCTGGACCAGAGCAACTGTGCGGTCGCGGATCCGTTGACGTCAAAGAACTCCATTTCGACCCGGTAGAAAGCGCCGGCGCGAAGGGCGATCGAGCCGCTATTCTCGGTTGCGGTGTGGGGGACGAAGTTGTCGATGATCTGCTGACCGTCAATGCTCAGGCGAACGCCGTCATCGGAGACGGTGTGAAAGTTGTAGGTTTCAGAGAACAGCGGCTGAACGAATCCGGTCCAACGCACCGAGAAGGTGTCAGCCCCGACGCCTTGCGCCGGAGAGTTGTTTCCGAATGCAAAGTTCACCTGGGCATCGACGCGACGAAGCCTGAGATTCGTGAAGTCCCGGTTGTCGAAGTACTCGGCGGCGAGGCCGTTGCCGGAAAGCCCCGATGCCACCGAAGAGCTCTCGCTCAGCCCACCCTCGACCTGGCCGCCGCCGCAGCCGAGCGCCAGTGATGAGATCGCCAGGAGTGCGAGCCACCCGCGCTTCGCTCCCTGCTTCCACTCTCGTCGATCGTGGTCTTTCAAGTAGTTGTGCATCGGGTCCACCTTTGCTGCGTTCATTCCTGTTGAGCTGCTTCACCGGTGATGGAGGACGAAGGAGAGGTCAGGTTGAAGGCCGCCGCTTTCCCGTGCGGGCACTCCGTCTCGCCAGGAGCAGGCTCGTGAGAAGCAGCGCGCCGAGCTCGAA
>JBGTHI010000303.1:0-7912 GCA_041746295.1 Myxococcaceae bacterium | reverse complement strand
TCCAGCTCTCCTCCAGCATCTCGATGCGCGCGGGATTCTTAGGCAAAGGCCGCAGAGGCGGGCGCGAGCTGGGCGCCAACTCGTAGGGGACCGCGCCCGGCAACGTCACCCTTGGCTCGGGGACGGCCTTCCTCGTGCTCCGCTTGCGGGGCTCGGCCGCCCTCTGAGCGGCGCTCCCGTCCTCCCCGTCTCCGTCGAAGGCCCGATCGGCCGCCTCTCCCGCGGAGAGATTACCGCCGTCAGCGGGCCGCGCCCAGACAGGAGCTGAAGCGAACAGCCCGGTTCCGAGCCAGATTGCGACAAGCGCGAGCAGCCGGTGGGAGGACCGTTTCATCGAATCTCGCGATGATAGGCGAGCCTTCCCACTCCAGGAAGTTTGAGGCGCCGTGCTATGGCGGCGGCATGCGAGCTCTCAGGCTTGGAGACGAGATGGAACGGCTGGAGAAAATCATGGCACGGTTGCGGGCGCCCGGTGGCTGCCCGTGGGACCGCGAACAGGATCTCAAGACGCTCAAGCCCTATCTGGTGGAGGAGGCCTACGAGGTGCTGGATGAGATGGACCGGGTCTGCGAAGGCGGCGACTGGAAGCCGTTCTCCGAGGAGCTCGGGGATCTCCTTTTCCAGATCGTCTTCCATGCCCGCCTCGCCGAGGAGCTGGGCGAGTTCAAGCTGGCCGATGTCTGTCGAGCCATCAGCGACAAGATCACCCGCCGTCACCCGCACGTATTCCACGTATTAGGAGACGAGACCGACGCGAAGACCGACGCGAAGACCGCCGAGAAGGTCCTCGCCAACTGGGCCAAGCTGAAAGCGGAGGAGAGAAAGAAGAAGACCGGCAGCGAGGGGTCGGTGCTTTCCGGCGTTCCCTCGGCGGCTCCGGCGCTGCTGCGTGCCGAGCGATTGAGCGAGAAGGCCTCGCGCGTGGGCTTCGACTGGAAGACCCCCGCCGAGGTGCGAGCCAAGCTGAACGAGGAGCTCGCGGAGCTGGACGAGGCGATGGCCCTGGGTAGCCGCGCCGAAGTCGAGCACGAGCTGGGCGATGTCCTGTTCACCCTTGCCACCCTCGCACGCCACCTCGCCACGCCGGCCGAAGACGCGCTCCGCTCCGCCAACCGCCGCTTCACCCGCCGCTTCCAACAGGTGGAGGAACGCGCCCGAGCGAAGGGCTTCGGTTTCGGGGAAGCGAGTGCCGAGGAGTTGGAACGACTTTGGCAAGCGGTGAAGAAGGAGGAATGACCCGCGGCGGGGCGGAGCTGGGGTTTGTCCACAAGAGCTGTGAAGAATCTGGGGGCAAGACTGTGGATGGCGGTGGCCACAAGGCGGAAGGAAGTGGGGATCCCGTCCGTGCTGCCTTTTGCGGCGCGCGCAGGATCGCTTTGCGACCGGAGGCTTAGCGTGCCGGAGCCGTGGAGTTATCCACAGCCACAGGATGGGCTCGCCAGTGGCGGCGCGAATCGAGCGGGCAGCATAACAGCCTCCTTGACGACCTGGGATGAAGGGGATACTCACGCCCCTTCAATTTCGGCGGACCTTCCGCGGAGAAACTTTTCACGTGGCGAATACGAAATCGGCAGAGAAGCGGAACCGGCAGTCGTTGAAACGTCGAGCGCGCAACCAGTCGGTCAGGACCACGGTGAAGTCGGCGGTGAAGAAGGCCCGCGAGGCGATCGCTTCTCCAGAGAAGGGCGTCGCCGCCTTCCGGAACGCGGCGAAGACCCTGAGCAAGGCCGCGACCAAGGGCGTGCTCCACCCGAAGAACGCCTCGCGCCGCATCGCCCGTCTGGCGAAGAAGCTGCACGCCGTCACCGCAAAGGTCAACTGAGCAGCTCTCCCGGTGACGAGTGTACGGATCACCGCGCTTTTCGCGGGTGTTTGGTACAATCGTCGCCAGGGGTCAGAAATCGGTCCGCAGCCGCTCGTACCCGTCCCGCATCATCGAGGCAGCCAGCCGCCGGATCGCCGCACCGCGATTGGCGTCCGACTCCAACGATCCCGCGCCCGAGAGAAACTGGTCCACTCCGCTGACTCGCGTGGTGGCCAGGACCCGGCCGTCCTTCTCCAATCGCAGCACGGCCGCCGCGTTGAGCCGATAGCTCGCGAGCCTGCCAGGCTGCACCGGGTCGAAAGTCAGTGAGAGCAGCTCTCCGGTCACTGCGCCGTCGGAGGCCTCGCCCCCGAGCACCCCGATCCGTCCAAGCTGATCGCGGAGCGCCTGGGTAAATATCGCCTCCAACCCCGGCTCAAAGGTTCGGTTGTCCAGCAGCGGCACCCGCACCGAGCGGATCGACTCCGGCAGGAGCGGTGCATCGGAGACGAACCGATATCCGCAGCCCCCCGTCACCAGGCTCACCAGGCTCACAAAGCCGAGCAGCGCGCGGTGCATCCCTACCCCACCACGTAGTTGAGCAGGCGCTTGGGCACGAAGACCACTTTCCGCACCGTCTTCCCGGTCAGGTAGGCCTTTACCCGCTCGTCCGCCTCGGCCGCCTGCCTCACCTCCTGCTCTCCTGCTCCGGTAGCCACTCTCACCTCGGCGCGCAGCTTGCCATTGACCTGCACTGCATAGGGGATGACGTCGTCCACCACCAGGGCCGGATCGAACTCGGGCCACGCGCGCGAGACGGTAAAAACCTCTTGCCCGTACCCTTCCGCGATCTCGTCGGCCATGTGAGGCGCGAACGGGGTGAGCAGCAGCGTCAGCGCCGAGACCGCCTCGGCCATCGCCGCCTTCTCTGCCTGCGTCGACGGCTTCTCCGCCGCATAGAGGGCGTTGACGAGCTCCATCACCCCGGCGACCGCGGTGTTGAAGGAGAGCCGCTCAATTGATTGGGTCACGCGCTGGATGCACTTGTGAGTGGCGCGTCGGAGCTCCAGCGCCTCTCCTTCCCAGGCACCCTCGTAGGTCGCCCCCTGGATCTCGGGCTGATGCTGCGCAACGAGGGTCCAGACCCGCCGCAGGAAACGGAAAGCGCCTTCCACCTGGTCGTCGGACCAGTCGAAATCCCTCTCGGGAGGCCCGGCAAAGGCGACGTAGACCCGCACCGTGTCCGCTCCATACTTCTGCACCAGCGAGGCCGGTGAGATCACGTTGCCCCATCGCTTGGACATCTTCCGGCCATCGGATCCATTGACGATCCCTTGCGCAATCAGCCGGGTCACCGGCTCGTCGCTGGGAGTGAGGCCCAGCTCCTTCATCACCCGGCTCCAGAAACGGAAGTAGAGCAGGTGCATCACCGCGTGCTCCGGTCCCCCCACGTAGATGTCGATCGGCAACCAACGGTTCGCGGCCGTCGCCTCGAACGGCGCAGTGTCTAGATGGGGCGAGAGATAGCGGGCGTAGTACCAGGCGGAGTCGACGAAGGTGTCCATCGTCTCCACCTCGCGGCGCGCCGCTCCTCCGCACTTGGGACAGGTCGTGTTGACGAAACTGGGCACCTTGGCGAGAGGCGGTTGCCCCTTTCCGGTGAGCACCTCCTGCACGTCGATCTCCGGCAGCACCACCGGCAGGTCCGCCTCCGGCACCGGAATGCCCTCTCGGTTGGGATCGCACCGCTCACAGTAGAGGATGGGGATCGGCGTGCCCCAATACCGTTGGCGGGAGAAGCCCCAGTCGCGCTGGCGCCAGGTGACGGTCGCCTTGCCCTTTCCTTCCGCCTCGAGCTCCGCGGTGATCTTCCGGCGTCCCTCCGCCGAAGGGAGGCCGGTGTAGCTGCCCGAGTCGAACAGCAGTCCTTCCGCGGTGAATGCGGCCTGGAGCTCAGACGAATTCGGTGCGGCGCTGTCCACCGGACGAACCACCGGCTTTATCGGCAAACCGTACTTTCGTGCGAAGGCGAAGTCCCGCTCATCGTGTGCGGGAACGCTCATCACCGCCCCGGTGCCGTAGCCGGAGATCACGAAGTTGGCGATCCAGATCGGGATCGGCGCTCCGGTCAGCGGATGCACCGCGCAACTGCCGGTGAAGACACCTCGCTTCTCGGTCCCCTCCGCAAACCGTTGCGCGTGGTCTAGCACGGCCATCTCGGCGACAAACCCTTCCACCTCCGGCCGTTGAGCGGCAGTGGTTAGCGACAGGACCTGCGCGTGGTCCGGCGCCAATACCAGATAAGTGCAGCCGAAGAGGGTATCGGCGCGGGTGGTGAAAACCCGGACCGGGCTCCCGTTCTCGACCGGGAAGTCGACCTCCACCCCCTCGGAGCGACCGATCCAGTTCCGCTGCATCCCGGTCACCCGGTCGGGCCAGGCGGTCAGCCCGTCCAGACCCTCCAGCAGCGCCTGCGAGTAGCGGGTGATGCGGAAGGCCCACTCGGGCATCTCCCGCTCTTGAACCGGGGAGTCGCACCGCTCGCAGGTCCCGTCCTTGACCTGCTCGTTGGCGATCACCGTGAGACAACCGGTGCACCAGTTCACTTTGGAGAAGCGGCGGTAGACCAGCCCCTTCTCCAACATCTTCACGAAGAACCACTGATTCCAGCGGTAATACTCCGGCTCGCAGCTGTTCAGCTCGCGCGACCAGTCGTAGGAGAGCCCCAGCGAGATGACGTCGTGCTTGAAAGAGGCGATGTTCTCCCGGGTCCGCACCGCCGGATGGACGCCGTCCTTGATCGCCGCGTTCTCCGCCGGAAGACCGAAGCTGTCCCAACCCAACGGATGGAGGACATCGAACCCCTTCATTGCGAAATAGCGGGCGTAGATGTCGCCCAGCAGGTAGTTTCGCACGTGTCCCATGTGCATCTTGCCGGAAGGGTACGGGAGCATCTCCAGGACGTACTTTTTGGGCGCGTTCGGGCGGCGGCCGGCCCGGAAAAGCCCCTCCCGCTCCCACCGCTCCTGCCACTTCTTCTCCAGCACCAGAGGCTCGTATCGCTCGTTGATCGGCATCGCCTCTCCTTTAGCTCAAGGCAGGCCGAGGCGCTAAAGCGCGATGGAGGGAAGCTGCGCGGGAAGGAGCTTCGCCAAGGGTTTCTCGGCCAACACCACCACCGCATCTCCGCCGAAGGCGGCGCCAAAACCGTGGCTCCAGAGCCGCACCCGCTCCTCGTCAGGGAGACGACCGGCACCGGGAAGCTCCAGACCGACGCTCCGAACCCCCGCCCGGGTGAGGGTCTGCGCCGCGTGGCTCAAGGTCTTGGAGAGCCGCTCCTCCGACAGCTCACTCGCAAGACCACAGCCGAAGGCGAAGAGACGTGGGGTAGCCAGCCTGCCCTCGGTGGGCAACAGCAGCTTCTCGTCGGGATGCCCCGCGAAAAACCCGTCCAGCAGCACCTCCGAGAGCTTCCCGCACATCCGCCAGTCGGCGAGCCCCGCGCTTCCCTTGAGCGGCCGCTCGTCCTCGCGGATGAAGAGGCAGAGGGCCTCTGTTCCTGACAGGCCGTCCAACCCTTCCAGGCTCAGATCGCGAGCGGTGAGCTTCAAGGCCTACCCCTTGCCCAGCGCCGCCCCGATCTTGTCGAGCAGCCCGTTCACGAAGGCGGAGGACTCCTCCGTCCCGAATCGCTTTCCCAGCTCCACCGCCTCATTGATGGTCACCTTGAGCGGAATCTCCGGGCGAAACTTCAGCTCGAACACTCCAAGCCTCAGCACATTGCGGTCGATCCGCGACATCCGGTCGATGCGCCAGTGGTGGCTGTGCTGTTGAATCAGCGCGTCCAGCTCGATCATCGCTCCGCGAACGCCCGCTATTAGCTCCAGCGCGAACTGCCTCCCGTCCGGATCGAGTATAGCCGCTTCCGCCTCGGCCGACCCCGCAGCCTCGAGCGCCTCGGCCGGGGAGGCCGGGCTCAGCTCCAGATGGTAGAGAGCCTGAAGCGCTCGCTCACGCGCGGTCCGCCGTGCCCCCACGTCAGCTCCCCTTGCCCTTCTTGGAAAGCGACCGCTGCGACTGGTCGATCGTCGCAAGCTGCGCGAAGAGGTTGACCGTTTCGATGCAGGCGGTCGCCGCCTCGGAACCCTTGTTGCCGGCCTTCACACCGGCGCGATCGACCGCCTGCTCCACCGTGTCACAGGTCAGGACGCCGAAGGTCACCGCACAGTCGGCCTTGAGCGCGACGCTGGCCACGCCCTTGGAGACCTCTCCAGCCACGTAGTCGAAATGCGGGGTGCCGCCGCGGATCACCGCCCCCAGGGCGACCACCCCTGAGTAGCGGCCCGAAGCAGCGACCCGACGGACCACGGCCGGGATCTCGAAGGTGCCGGGGACCCGCACCACGTCGATCGCATCCTCGGCGACGCCGTGGCGGTTGAGGGTGTCAAGCGCACCGCGAAGCAGCTGTTCGGTGATCAGCGAGTTGAAGCGGGAGACGACCAGCGCGAAGCGGCCGGGAGGGGAGACCAGCTGTCCTTCAATCAGGCGAGGCATGGAGCAAGCAACCTATCACCCGAAGCCGCCTTTGCGCAGGGCTGCTTTGGGGTGGCATTATTCAAATCCGGCTCGGCGCAGGGCTTCCTCACTCAGAGCGGGCTCCGCCCGCGCCTTTCCTCCGGTCTCCAGCTCCCGCAGACGGGCGACATACTTACCGATCACGTCTCCTTCCAGATTGACCTCGTCCCCTATCCGCAGGCCGGAGAACGTGGTCCGCTTGAGCGTCTCCGGGATCACCATCACCGTAAAGCCATCCGCGTCGAGGCCATTCACCGTCAGGCTGACCCCGTCGATGGTGATCGATCCCTTTTCGATCAGCAGCGGCGCGAGTAGAGGGGGCAGCGAGAAGCGCATCCATTCGGAGACGCCCTCCGGCCGCCGTCCAAGGAGCCGACCCACGCTGTCGACATGTCCCAGGACCAGATGGCCTCCCAAGCGAGCTCCAAGTTGCAGCGCCCGCTCGAGGTTGAGGCGGTCACCCACCTGCCAGCGCCCCAGGGTGGTTCGCCGCAGCGACTCCGCCGAAGCTTGGACCCGAAACCGACCCTCCTCCCGCTCAACCACGGTCAAGCAGACGCCGTTGTGGGAGATCGACTCGCCCAGGGCGAGCTCCTGCCAGGGCAGTCCGGTCCGAATCCAGAGCTCGGTTCCTCCGGATCCCGCCCTGACGCTCGCAACCGTGCCCAGATCCTCGATTAAGCCGGTGAACATAGGGTTTCTCTAATCCAAAACCCAACATCGACGCGACCCGGCGTCCTCGGGACCCGGAAACGCCAGCCCTTCCCTTTGTGAGAATTGAAATAGACCATGCGCGCTCCGCTCCCCACCTCCCCATTTGATTCCTCTTGCAAGGCCTCCTCCGAGCGGCGCAAGACCGCCTCGTTCGTGGTGTTGGGAGAGGAGCTGCTCCCGCTTTCCAAGACCCGGACCGTCCCTGCTCCCGGAGGAGCGCGCACCGAGTTTTATGGCGAGAGTGGTCGACTGCTCACCACGGTGTTCCAGCGAAATCGCTGAGCCGTCGAAACATCGCTACGCCGTAGGCGGACAATGAGAAGATGAGGGCGAGCTTCCGCCTTCCTCTGGAGAGCTGTCGATAAATCGAGCGAGCAAGGGCGAGGTCGAGGAAGCGGTGGGCCCCGACCCCGGAGCGTACCAAGATGTACGTGAGGAGTTGGGGGGACCACTGACTCCCCCCCAAAGCTTACAAGGGCGGGCAAGCCCCCCGAGATCGACCGGCGCAGCCGATTTATCGACAGCTCTTGAGAACCACGTGACCGCACCGGCGCACCATGAGGCCTCCGCGCTCGACCGAGTGGTCTCCGGATTGGCGTGGGGGGTGCCCGAACCGTTCCAGCTGCTCGGCGAGAAGCTGCGCGGAATGCGCGGGCTGTTTCTCTTCGATCTCCTGGTGGGGCTCGGCCAGTTGCTGCGCGAGCCGGGCGCGGTCCTGGAAGTGCGGATCTGCGATGCCCCCCTGCCCCGCCAGGCGGCCACGCTGAAGCTGCATCCCGCGGCGGGAAACGCCTCGGTTGGGTTCGAGCTTACGGGCCA